>CAJMQD010000187.1 GCA_905215425.1 uncultured bacterium | reverse complement strand
CCTATAAGCTCTTTTTTTCCACTGGCAGAGCCAGTGGTTGTCTTTGTTAAGACAAAACGACCGGATGCGGAATATTCCGCATCCGGTCCTATCCGTGATAATGCAACTTACGGCAGGTCAATCCTCGTCCGCCGCGGCGTCGTATACCTTGGCCGCGCCGGCGCTTTTCCCCTCGCCCACAGCGGCGGCTGCCGCCCGGAAACGAGACCGGGACTGTTTGATCTCGTCATAGGCCTCTGCCACAGCCTCCTCGGTGCGGCGCAGGGCATCCTCGCAGTACTCATTGGCAGAGCGCTTCAGCTCGCGGCTGCGCTCCTCCGCCTGCCGCATCAGCTCGGCAGACTGCTGCTTGGCCTGCAGCAAAATAGGCTCCTGGGCCAGCATACGCTGGGCCTCGGACTCCGCCTGCTTGCGGATCAGCTCCGCCTCCCGCTTGGCGGAGGCGATCACCTCCGCCCGGTTGGCCATCATCTTCTTTGCCTCTCCCAGCTCCACAGGGAACTGAGCGCGGATATCGTCGATCAGGTCCAGGACCTTGTCCCGCTCCAGCATACACTTATCACCGGACAAGGGCACATTCTTGGCTTCGTCCACCATATCAAACAGCATATCCAGCAGTTCTTCCACTCCCGTTGCCATCGTCTCAGTCCTTCCTTTCCTGCAGCGTCTTCAGTCGCTTTTCTACATCCTCCACGATCTCCCGGGGGATAAACTCACCCAGATCCGCTCCGTAGCGCGCCATCTCTTTCACGATGGTAGAGCTCAAGTAGGTGTATTTCTCGCTGGAAGCCAGAAACATGGTCTCCAGATTGTGGTTCAGCTTCCGGTTGATAATGGCCATCTGCACCTCTTGCTCGTAATCCGAGACGGCGCGCAGACCCTTTACCACCACCTTTGCCCCCCGGCGGCGGGCATAGGCCGCCAGAAGCTCGTCGGAAAAATCCACTTCTACATTCGGGAAGCGCTGGGTCGCCCGGCACAGCAGTTCTACCCGCTCCGCGGGGGTAAACATCCCATGCTTGCTGGAATTGACCATGACACATACGATCAGTCGATCAAAACAGTTGGCCGCCCGCTTAATAATATTCAAATGGCCTAAGGTGACCGGGTCAAAGCTGCCCGGATAAATGGCGATCTTCATTGGTGCAGTCCACTCCCTGCCCGGCGGAAGATCGTCAGTTTGATCTTGCCGTACCGGTACTCTCTGCCCTTCTCATAGGGCCATGCCAGGTCGGGCAGCTGCCGTTCCAGGGCACTTTCGCAGGCTATTATACCATATTCGTTCAGAATGTCAATTGAAGAGATCTGCTCCAGCGCCCGCTCCAACAAGTCTTCCTGATAAGGTGGATCCAAGAAAATCAAGTCGAACTTCTCCCGGCAGGACTGCAGAAACGCCAGAGAATCCCCCTGCACTACTCTGCTCCTGTCCGACAGCTCTGTCGCCTTCAAATTCTCTTTCATAAGGGCGGCGGCATCCCGGCGCTGGTCCACAAAGGTGCAGTGCTCCGCCCCCCGCGACAATGCCTCAATGCCCAGCTGTCCCGTACCGCCGAACAGGTCCAGCACCCGCCGTCCCTCAATGTCAAACTGGATAATATTGAACAGCGACTCTTTCACCTTGTCCGTAGTGGGTCGGGTCTCCATTCCCTTCAGTTCTCCCAGGCGGCGGCCCCTGGCGCTCCCCGAAATTACACGCATCCTATCGCTCCCCTTCTGTTTCTACTCTGGTTGCCTTACGGCTTTTTTTCTTTTTCCATCGGCCCGTGGAAATGCCGGTATACCGCCTGGGCAGTATTCTTGGGCAGTGTCTTTTCCAGTTCCTCCAGCGGCGCAGCCTTGATCGCCTTCACGCTCTTGAACCGTTTCAGCAGATGAGCCCGGCGCTTCTCTCCCACTCCGGGGATCTTGTCCAGCTCCGATCCCTGCACTCTGGCCTTTCTCTGCTGCCGGTTAAATTCGATCGCAAAGCGGTGGGTCTCCTCCTGGATCTGTCCGATCAGGGCAAACAGGGCGGGCACGGCCTGGATCCCGATCTCTCTGCCGTCCGGATGGACCAGGGCCCTGGTGCGGTGGCGGTCATCCTTCACCATACCGAAGGCGGGAATGTTCAGCCCCATATCCTTCACAACGTTTTGGGCCACCCGAACATGCTCCAGTCCGCCGTCGATCAGCAGCAGGTCAGGGGGAGCCAAGAATTTCTCGTCTCCATCCAGCATCCGCTGGAATCTCCGCCGAAGCACCTGGTCCATACTGGCATAGTCGTTGGGGCCATCCATGTCCTTGATCTTGAACCGGCGATAGTCCCGTTTCAGGGGCCGCCCATCCTGATATACCACCATAGAGGCCACCATGTCGTCCTTGCCCGTATTGGAGATATCGTAGGACTCCATCCGCCGGGGGACCACATCCAGATCCAGCATCCGCCCCAGCAGCTCCAGCAGCTTATTCTGCCGCTCCTGTCGGGTGGTTGCCCGCTCTACCTCCTCCTTGGCGTTCTGGTTAGCCAAACGAATCAGCTCTACCTTGGCCCCCCGCTGGGGGGTGGTCAGCTCCACCCGCCGGCCCACCTGCTGGCCCAGCAAACGCTCCAGGGGGATATGGTCGGGCAGCTCACAGGGCAGCAAAATCTGCTTGGGCAGGCGGCTGCGGCCCACATAGTATTCCCGGACAAAGGAAGACACCGTGTCCCCCTCGTCCTCCTCCACCGGTGTCTCTACCAAGTCGAAGTCCTTGGCCGCCAGATCGCCCTCCACATAATGCAGCACCACAAAGCAGCTTTTGGCCTCCCCCCGGTAGAATCCGCACACATCCGTATCCGCCAGCGAGCCCGCCACCACCTTCTGCCGCTTCCCTAAAAGCTCGATCGCCCGCAGCCGGTCCCGGATCTGGGCGGCCTGCTCAAAGCGCAGTTCCTCCGCCGCCTGCTCCATTTCCGCGGTCAGTTCCTCCTGCACTTGCTTGAAGCGTCCCTCCAGCAGGTCCACCGCCTGAGCAACGGCCTGGTCATGCTGCTCCTTCATGGCGGTACTGCGGCAGTAGCCGTCGCACTTGCCCATGTGGAAATTCAAGCAAGGCCGCTCTTTGCCAATGTCCCGGGGGAACTTCTTTCGGCAGGCGGGCAGATGCAGCGCATCCCGCAGGGCATCTATGATGCCTTGCGTCTCATGCCGCCCGGCATAGGGGCCGAAATATCGCGCCCCATCCTGGGCAGGCCGGTTGGTCAGGGAAAACCGAGGGTACTCCTCTCTGGACAGACGGATGTACGGATAACCTTTATCATCCTTCAACAGAAGATTGTAGGGGGGCGGGTGGCGTTTG
>CAJMQD010000186.1 GCA_905215425.1 uncultured bacterium | reverse complement strand
AGTTTTTGGGCTCGGTCCAGGCGCTCTCATCCTTGATGAGCCGCCGCTCAAAGGTGGTCATCCGGTCCCGGCCGAAGATGGGGCTGTTCCGTCCGGCCCACAGCCACCACAGGAAGTCCATGCCCAGCTGGCGTTCCGTGGAGCCGGGGGCGTCATAGTAGGCCTTGCGGGCGGCCTTCTCCGCATAATTCAGGAAGTCACGGCCGGAGCGCTCGCACCCGCCAATGGTAAAGGACATCAGCTTGCCGTCTGCTGTCATGGGGATGCAGCCGTGGAACAGCAGATTGCCGTTGTAGCATAGGTACATAGAGCCCTTGGAGTACAGGAAGCGTACATGCTTCTGCAGCTTCTCGCTGCGGCGGAAGGAGGCGGTGAGCTGGTCGATGACCTGATTTTCCTCCTCCGTCAGGGTATACGGGTCCGCAGGGTCTACTGTGGGGAAGTCGCAGTCCTCCAGAGGGTAGGTGACACCGCCGATGGTGATGCAGCGGTTGGCATAGTCGATCTTGTCCAGCAGCAGGCGGTCCTCCATTCCGTATTCCGGATGGCGCAGGATCTTCTGCCCCTCCAGCTTGAACAGGATCACGGTGATGGCCTTATGCATCCGGGCGGACAGCAGCTGATCCTTCTGGCTGATGTGCTCCTTGTCCTCTCCGGTAAGCTTGACGGCAAAGCGATGGGTGTCGCAGTTCTGGTATACCTCGTTGGCGAAGATGGACAGGGGGCGCAGAGAGATGCCGTAGCCCGTTTCAATGACTTCCAGATTGTTGTAGTGGATGGAGTTGGACAGCACCGTGGACACCAGGGTGCGGCTTCCGGAGGCGGCGCCCATCCACAGAATATCGTGGTTGCCCCACTGGATATCCACGCTGTGGTAGTCCATCAGGGAGTCCAGAATGATGTCCGCCCGGGGACCGCGGTCGAACAGGTCGCCCACGATGTGCATATGGTCCACGGCCAGCCGCTTGATCACCTGGCACAGGGCGGTGATGAAGCTGGGAGCCCGGCCGATGGACAGGATGGTGGAGATGATATTTTCGAAATACTCCTTCTTGTCCGCCTCGTCATAGCGGGTGTGCAGCAGCTCGTCGATGATATAGGCGTAATCCTTGGGCAGGGCCTTGCGCACCTTGGACCGGGTGTACTTGGAGGAGACCAGGCGGCATACCTCGATCAACCGATGGAGTGTGATGCGGTACCACTCATCCAGATCCACCTCCTGCTGGGCAACCAGCTCCAGCTTCTCCTGGGGGTAGTAGATCAGGGTGGCCAGCTGGTCCCGCTCCGCCTTGGAGATGGAGGAGGCGAACACCTCGTCGATCTTTTCCTTGATGACGCCGGAGCAGGAGTTCAGAATATGGAGAAAAGCTTCATATTCTCCGTGGATGTCAGAGATAAAATGTTCGGTCCCCTTGGGTAGGTTCAGAATGGCCTGCAGGTTGATGATCTCCGTGCTGGCGGCCTGTACCGTGGGGTACTTCTGGGCCAGCAGCTTCAGGTAGCGCAACTCCTCTGGGGTGAAGATCTGTTTTGCCATGATAATCCTCCTGACAATAGATGGTGGTTTGTGTGGTGTGGAACAGGGGTGGTTAGCCTTCTTCCCCCAGGGTTTGGTTCAGCAGATGGCACAGGGACAGGGCGGACTGCCGGGTCATCACGATGGAGGCCACCTGATGGGCCGCCGGGGTAGAGATATTTTCGATGCCTTTGGCTGTGGCGGTGATGGCCGTCTCCATATACTTGTAAGAGGCGTCCAGAGTGACCTCTAAAATGTCCCCGCTGCTGTTGGCAACCTTGCGGATACCGAAGGTGTTGGCGTATTCCGGCTTCATTTTACAGCCCTCCTTGGTTCAAATATTCAGGCTCTGTCCGTTAAGTGCGGCGGACAGCAGCACGTCCTGTTCGTCGTAGTGCAGCTTCAGGGAGAAGAAAGGGGTGTTTTCGTCTTCAATGAGGTTCAGAAAGATCTCGTCCCCCTTCCAGTGGGGCAGCTCCAGCATGCGCTTCCAGGGGATCCACTCCAACACCCCCTCGTCACACTCTTTCAGCTGGCCGGTAAAACGGTCGGCGGTGAACAGATGCATATACTCCGTTTCCCACCGGTCGGAGACGAAGGTGACGATGCCCCGGTATTGCCAGCGGGTGACGGTCAGACCGGTCTCCTCCCAGATCTCCCGCAGGGCGCAGTCCTCGGGACTCTCCTTGTCCTCGAACTTGCCCCCTACGCCGATCCACTTGTCCTGGTTCAGGTCATTTTTCTTCTTGATCCGGTGCAGGAGCAGGACGTCCTCCCCCCGGCGAAGATAGCACAGTGTAGAATTGATCATGGTATCCCCTCGCTTTGCCTCCAGTATAGCACCCGGCTGCGCAGACCGCAAGGACAGGACGCAAAAACCGTGTAAAGCCCGCTTTTCTTACAAAAAGGGCCCCGTTTTGTCAACGGGACCCGTTTTTATCGCGCCATCAAGGCGACCGAGTTATCTGTGCTGAAGTTTTCGGCTGAGTACAGCACCAGCACCTGGTCGATGCCGTTTTCCTCCACATACTGGGAGATGGGGGTCAGATTATACCGCAGGTCAAACAGATGCACCTCCTGATAGTCCAGAGCCAGGAAAGGGGCCAGACTGTCGGAGTAGGAGTCCCGGATGACCAGCAGCTTCCCTTGGGCGGCGCTGGGGTTTTTGACGACACACAGGGGCTGGTTGCCCCCCAGGAACATGGAGTATTTGTCCTTGGTATCCAGCTTGTCCCGCACATAGAGCTGCCCCTCCACGGGCTTGCCGTTGGGGTAGGCGATCACCTGAAAGCCCAGCTTGTCGGACACCCAGGTGTAGATGCTGTCCGGCTTGATCCAGGTGGTTCCGGCAGAGGACCAGGTGGTGCCGAAGAACTGGTCGCTCTCCAACAGAGGTTCGTTCTCCATAAGGGTAACGGAGCCGTGCATGGCCTGACTCAGGGTCAGATACCCCGTATAGGCCCCCATGGTGGTCCAGTGGTGGTCGGTGCAGTAGAAGCTGTCCTGCCCCCAGGGGGCGGAGTACAGGTCGATAAAGGCGACCTTTTCGGAGCACAACCGCGCTGCCGCAGCGGCGGTGCTGCCGTTGTCTGTCAGCGGCGCCCCGTGGGGCAGCCGGTCTGGGTACACATAGGTCTTGTCCGGGACCAGAGAGAAATAGACGGGAACAGACAGCTTGTCCGCCAGGGCGTTGACGGCGTCCATGCGCCGGTTCAGGTCGACAGGGGCGGTGTACTGGGCGAACAGGGTCTGTCCGTCGGTGCCCAGATAGACGCCGTTGTTCTCCTTTTTGCCCAGCAACAGCTCGCACCG
>CAJMQD010000185.1 GCA_905215425.1 uncultured bacterium | reverse complement strand
GGGCCTCGGCCCAGCGGGAGGTGGAGTCGGCGATGACGGCCACGGCGTAGCCCATATCCCGGAAGTACTCGGCGATGGTGATGCCGGTGTAGATGGACGCCTCGCGGGCGGCCACGGGCATGTCAGAGGTGTTGGCGATGAGCACCGTGCGCTTCATCAGGCTCTCCCCGGTGCGGGGGTCCACCAGCTCAGGGAACTCCCGCAGCACGTCGGTCATCTCGTTGCCCCGCTCGCCGCAGCCGATATAGACCACCACGTCCACATCGGACCACTTGGCCAGGGCGTGCTGCATCACCGTCTTGCCGCTGCCGAAGGGGCCGGGGATGGCGGCGGTGCCCCCCTTGGCCACAGGGAAGAAGGTATCCACAATGCGCTGGCCGGATTGCAGGGGGATGGTGGGGGGATACTTGTGCTTATAGGGCCGGCCCACACGGACGGGCCACTTCTGCATCATGGGCAGCTCTACCCGGGTGCCGTCCTTCTGCTCCAGCACCGCAACGGTCTCCGTCACCGTAAAGCTGCCAGACTTGATATCCACCAGCTTGCCGGACAGCTTGGGCGGCACCATGATCTTATGAAGGATCGAGGAGGTCTCCTCCACGGTCCCCAGCACATCGCCGCCGGCGAGCATATCGCCCACCTTGGCCGCAGGGGTGAAGTCCCACTTCTTCTCCCGGTCCAGGGCGGGCACTTCCACGCCCCGGGGCAGGTTGTTGCTGCCCGTCTTCTCCATGATGACCTCCAGCGGGCGCTGGATGCCGTCGTAAATATTTTCGATCAGGCCGGGCCCCAGCTCCACGGACAGAGGGGCGCCGGTGGTGACCACCTCGGCCCCCGGGCCCAGGCCGGAGGTCTCCTCATACACCTGGATGGAGGCGGAGTCCCCGCTCATGGTCAGGATCTCACCGATCAGCCGCTGCTCGCCCACCCGGACCACATCGGCCATATTGGCCTCCTTCAGGTCGGTGGCCACTACCAGCGGGCCGGAGACTTTTACGATTTTTCCCATAGGTCACATTCCTTCCTTTGGGTCAATGTCATTTCATTGGATCTTCTGCTGCCGCAGAGCGGTTTATAACGGCTCCGCGCTTCTTCTTGTCACGCTGCGCCTGTTCACGGCGGCTCCGCGCTTCTATAGTATATCGGCGCCCACAGCCCGCTCCACCGCGGTGGTCACGCTGTTCATACCGATGCCAAGGCTGCCCTCTTTCCCGGGGATCAGAATGATGGCCGGAGTCAGGGCGTCTTTATATTTTGCGATCTCGTTGGAGATCTGGACGGCCAGCTGTTCCGTCACATAGATGATGGCGTAATCCTCCTTCGCCATACGGTGCAGGGCCCGGCGGCCCTCCTCTCCGTCGGCCACGGGGCACACCTCCAGCCCCAAGGCTTTGAAGCCCAGGACACTGTCCCGGTCGCCCATCACAGCGATTTTATACATCTCCGCCCCTCCTCATAAATAGGTGTTCCGCAGGCGCGAGCGGATCAGTTCTCCGTCCAGCCCAGCTAGACGGCCTGACAGCACCGTGCGGACGGCGGTCAGCTCGCTCTCCTTGGCGTAGAGGTAACCCACAACGACTTCCACTCCAAAGGGGACACTTTTGGCTCCCTCCAGATATGCGGTCAGGGTATCGTCGCAGGCCTTCTCAAAGGCGGTCAACGGGCTGCGCTCCGGTCCCATGGCCTTCTCCGCCAGCTCCGCCGCCCCTTCCAGTGCAGTGCCCCGATAAGCCTCGATCAGACCGACGCCTTTGGCGTTCAGCAGAGTCTGCACCTCAATGGTTCCGCCGGGCATCAGGGCCTGGGCGAGAAAATCATTTTCTCGCCCCATCCGCGCGATCCGCACAGCGGCACGCAAATTGGCAACATCCGTCATCAGGGCCACATAACCGATCAGGAATTGGCTCTCCGTCTCTCGCGCCAGCTGGGCCAATTCGGCGTAGCACGCCCGGTCCAACGCCAGGTCACACAGCTGGGGATCTCCGGTATCGGCCAGCAGCTGCTTCGCCTGAAGCACCGCCGCCGCAAAGGCCGGTGAGGTCTCGCCCAACGTCTCCCGCGTGAAGTTCTCCGCCAGCTGCCCCGGGTCGTACCGCCCGCCTGCCATAAGCAGCCGGTCTGCATCCTCGCCCATGGCCCGCCCCTTAATGAGGGTCTTGGCGTTGTGGTAGTCATATTTCAGTTGAAAGATCTGCACCACCCGGGGGTCGGGCACGCTGCCGCCCAGCTCCTGAACGGTGCGCTGCCGCTCCTGAGCCAGCATAGCCTCCAGACCAGCCTGGGTCAGGCTCTCAGGCTCGGAGTAGCCGCACTGGGTCAGCACCTTGACGGCCTCCCCCAGTTCCTTTGCCTCGATCATCCGGTCCAGCCGCTCCCGGGTCAGCAATTCGTTCTCCTTGGCCCGCGTCCAGGCGGACAGGGCCAAATAGTCGGTATCCTTTTTGTGAGACAACACTGCTCACCTCACTTTTTCCGTTTCTCCGTTCTTATTCCGGAAACAGGACCTGTACCACAGCCTTCTCCAGCTTCTCCCGCTGTAAACGGACCAAAGTCTCGAAGGTACAGTTCAGTTCCACATCTCCGTCAGAGAGAATGAACCCGCCCTCCATGGGCCTGGTCTGCTGAGATAAGGTCAGCTGAGCCGGAATCGCGGCGTTGGCCGCATCCACCGCCTTCTGTCCCAGTCTTTCCCGGTCTCTCGGGGAGAAGATAACCTCTTCCCGCCCGGTGGAGGACGCCTTCTTCAGCAGGGCGGTCAGCAGCGCAATGTACTGCTCCTCAGGCAGGGCGCACAGGTCGTCCAGCGCCAGCTGAAACGCCTGGCCCAGCACCTCCTGCTTGGCCGCCAGCTCCAGCTTCCGCGTCTCCATAGACGCAGCGGAGCTCAGCCGCTCCAGCCGCTCCTTGGCGGCGCGCTCCCCTTTCGCCAGAATGGCCGCGGACTCCTGCGCCGCCTGACTCTCTGCCCGGGCATGCAGCTCAGCCACTTTCCGGTCAGTTTCAGCCCGCAGGCGATCCGCTTCGGCCTTGGCGTCTGCCAAGATCTTGGCAGTGATCTTCTCAATTCCTTCCATAGCGGTATCCTTTCCGCCAAATCAGGCGCTGATATTGATGATCATCAGCATAGAGGCCAGCAGAGACAGAATGGCATAGAACTCAACGGTGATACACAGTACCATGCCCTTGGACCAGTCATCCGGCTTCTTGGCCAGGATGTTGATGGAGCCTGCGGCCACGCGGCCCTGGGCGATGGCAGAGAACAGTCCGCCCAGCGCCATGGGCAGGCAAGCGGCAAAATACTGCATTCCCTGGGCAACCGTCAGGGCGGGCAAGGTGCCGGAAAGCAGGCCCATGCG
>CAJMQD010000184.1 GCA_905215425.1 uncultured bacterium | reverse complement strand
AGAGCAGACCGATGAACACAATACCGGGTACTGTGTTAAAGATGGAAAGAATCGGGAAAATCACTTTGGACAGCCGGGGCAGGCGGGAGAGAAGGACCCCGAGGAGCAGTCCCATAAGAAAGCCAAAGGACACGGACACGACTGTATAAACCAGATGGACGCCGATGGCCCGGAGGAGGGAGGAGAACAGAGTTTCATTCATCGTCTCACCCCCAGAGATGCTCCGCCATGGCGGAGGCCATGCTTGTTTTGGTGATGATTCCGGCTATGGTCCGGTCCGGATTTAAAACGATCAGATAGGGGAAGCCGGAGGAGATGAGCTCGTCGAAACAATCCTTGGCGTTAGCCCCGGCCTCCACCACGGGAGTGGAGCAGCGGATCAGCGGCTCGATGGTGTTGACTACATGTCCGGTCAGACGGATATCGGCAATGGAGACTGTGCCCTGATATCGGCCTTGATGGTCTACTACGATCAAAGTGTCTATTCCGCGGCGCTGCATTTTGCTGATGCTCTCTTTGATGCCGTGGTCAATGGGGATGGTGGACACGCCTGTGCGCATAAAGTCGGCGGCGGTCAGATCTGCGCTGGAGCGAGCCGGTTGGTGCTTGCCCAAAAAGTCCTGGATCAGGCCACTGGCCGGGTGTTCCAGCATCTCCTCGGGGGAGGCGGCCTGGACCAGCTTTCCGTGGTCCAGGAAGATGATAATGTCCGCCAGTTCCAGGGCCTCCTCCATGTCGTGGGTGACAAAGAGGATGGTTTTGTTCAGGCGCTGCTGAAGACTTTTCATCTCCTGCTGAAGGGTACGGCGGGTCATGGGGTCCAGAGCGCTGAAGGGCTCATCCATCAGCACCACCGGGGGGGAGGCGGCCAGAGCCCGCAGGATGCCCACGCGCTGCTGCTGCCCGCCGGACATCTGAGAGGGGTACTTGAAGGCGTATTGGTCGTAAGGCATTCCCACCAGCTCCAGCAGCTCGTGAACAATGCGGTCCTGTTCTTCTTTGCTGTATTTCAGCAGTTTTGGAACCACGGAGATGTTCTGATGCACCGTCATGTTGGGAAACAGGCCGATCTGCTGTATGACGTATCCTGTATGCCGACGAAGGGAGACGCGGTCGACCTCGGCAATATCCTGTCCGTTGAGGTAGATGTGGCCGCTGTCCGGCTGAATCAGGCGGTTGACCAGCTTCAAAGTGGTGGTTTTGCCGCAGCCGGAGGGGCCGATGACCACGGCGAACTGCCCTTCGCCGATCTCAAAGGACAGGTCGTCCAGGATGGTCTGGGATCCATAGTGCAGCGTAATATGGTCGAAGCGAAGCAAAGTGGGACCTCCTTTCGTGGGGCCCGTGCAGTTTGAAAAGCGGCGCGGGCGGGGCGGACGGAAAACAATAAAAAAAGAAACGTATCCCCAGTGCCGGGAAAGCGGAAGAACGGATGCATGGGGCATGGATCCTTTTGATATACAAATATTACCAACTCTATTATACAGGGAATTTTGGTTATAGTCAAATTAACATAATGTGAATTTTTGTAGTATGGTGTCAAAGAGTGGGAAAAGGCGTGAGTTAAAACTAAATTAAGACAATCTTAATTAAGAGCAGACGGCGGATTTAATGATTGTGCGGTAAAGTGGGGAAAACGGACAAGGGATCATTGTCCGATGGAGGAGGGCTTCACCATGGAAGTAGTGACAGACGTACTGGAGATCCTGGCGGCCTTGCTGGGCGCTGGATTGACTCTTTGGGGCGCTTATTATCTGCTGGCCGGACTGATGTCCTGGCGCCGGCCCATGGACTACGGCGCCCACCCGGCCATGACCCGCTTTGCTGTGCTGATCGCTGCCCGGAATGAGGGCATGGTGATCGGGCCGCTGGTAGAAAGTCTGCGCCAGCAGCAGTATCCGAAGGAATTATATGACATCTGGGTGATTCCTAATAACTGCACCGACAACACGGCCCAGGCAGCGCGGGATGCCGGCGCCCGGGTGCTGGAATGTACCGTCCCCGTAACCTGTAAGGGGGAGGTACTGCGTTTTGCTTACAGCCGTCTGTGCCACCGGGGATATGACGCCTATTGTGTATTTGACGCGGACAATGTGGTACATCCGGAGTTCCTTCAGGAGATGAATAACGCATACTGCTGCGGGGCCCGGGCGGCTCAGGGCTATCGCGACAGCAAAAATCCCTATGACAGCGCCATATCCGGGTGCTGCTCTATCTATTATTGGATGATGGATCGGTTTTATAACGGGGGAAAAGCTGGACTGGGCCTGTCCGCTATGATCAACGGAACGGGCTTTATGGTAGCGGACAGCACCCTGAAAAAGTTGGGCGGCTGGTGTACCGGCACGATCAGCGAGGATATGGAAATGACGGCGCTGTGCGTTTTGGCAGACGTAAAGGTCCATTGGGTGCCCCTGGCACAGACCTTTGACGAACAGCCGCTGACCCTTGCGCAGTCCAACTGTCAGCGCCGCCGCTGGACAAGCGGAACCTTTCAAGTGGCGGAAGGTTATTTGCCCCGGCTCAGCCAGCGCCTGACTGAGCGGCCCAGCCTGCCGGTGGTCAATATGGGGATGGATCTGGTTTTGCCCGCCTATCAGCTGGCGATATTGGCCAATCTGGTCGTAGGTTCTCTGGCGGCCTTTCTGGGCGGCAGGACAGCGGGAGAGAGCGCTGCCCAGCTTTTAAGTTATTTGGGATGGAATATAGGCATCACCGCTTTGGTTGCAACCCTGACCGTTTTCCTGGTACTTACGGTAGAGGGGAAATGGGACCGCCGCCTGTGGCGGGCCGTTGGTTGTTACTGGTTATTCCTCCTCAGCTGGCTGCCGATTACGGTAGTAAGCGCGGTAAAGGGCACGACGCGCTGGGAGGAGATCCGCCACACCCGGAGTGTTAAGGCGGAGGCTGAAGAAGTAAGGAAGCCCTGTCAGCGCGGTGTGATAGAAAGAAAAAGGTAGGGACCCCGGCAGATAGCTGTCTGCCTGGGTCCCTCTTTGCGTAAATATGTAAATATTGACGAAAGATAGGAAATCGAGAAATACTATTTTTCCATAAAACGCAATTGACTTTAATAAACAAAAGTATTAAAGTGTATACAAAATATTTTGCTGCGGCTTATGATATAAGGAGGACACCACCATGCAGGAAATGAGCAGAAGAAACCAATATTTTACGGATTCCGTGATCCGCCGTATGACCCGCATTAGTTTGGACTGCGGCGCCATCAACCTGGCCCAGGGCTTCCCTGACTTCGATCCCCCTAAGGCAATTACAGACCGTCTGGCGGAGGTGAGCGCTGCGGGGCCCCACCAGTACCCCATCACCATGGGCGCCCCCAACTTCCGTGAGGCGCTGGCCCGAAAGTGTCAGCACTT
>CAJMQD010000183.1 GCA_905215425.1 uncultured bacterium | reverse complement strand
ATTATATCACATTTGGCACTATCTCGCTCCTTTTTCTGTGCGGTGTTGCCTTAGATTCAAAAAATTCACGGGGATCCTCGTTTCTGTTGTGTTTTGCGGTTCGCTGATAAGGTTTTATCACACCTGACGGCGGAATGCAAGGGGCAGGGGGAGTTCTGCTTGGATTTGTCCCTGACAACCCCTTTAGGGGGAGTACGATCCCTGGAACAGACAAGATGAGAGGGGAATATAAAATTTGGCTTTCAGAGGATTATTGATATAAATAGAAAGCAGTGAAAGGAAAGAGAAAATACCATGGAAAAAGTAACATCCAAAACGTTTTACCAGTTCCGATATGTCAGCAATCCCAAGCTGTCCCCGGACGGAACGCGCATTGCGTTTATGGTAAAGCGCGTCAATGTTGCCAAGAACGGCTATGACAGTGACCTGTACGTACACGAGAACGGCAACGTGCGCTGTGTGACCCAGGGCGGCGATGCCGGCAACTTCCTGTGGAAGGACAACGACACCATTCTGTTTGCTGCGGCGCGGGATCCCCGGGACGCCAAGCGCATGAAGGACGGCGAGGCGCTGACTGTGTTCAACGCCCTGTCCCTGACCAGCGGCGAGGTGGAGAAGGCCTTCGAGCTCCCCATTCTGTCTGCCCAGCTGACCAATGTGGGCGGCGGCAAGTATGTGGTTCTAGGCCGCCATGACAACAATGTCCTTCTGCCCGGCGAGGATAAGGGCGCCGTCACCACCCTGACCGAGATCCCCTACTGGGGCGAGAACGGCCTGGGCTACACCAGCAAGTTCCGCAACCGCCTGTACCTGTATGACGAGAACACCAAGGAACTGGACTTCATCACCGGCCCCTGGTTCGAGACCGTGAAGTTCCTGTGCGCCGACGGCAAGGTGTCTATCGTGGGTATGGAGTACGACGCCAAGGCTACCCGGCTGTACTCCCTGTCCGTGTACGACATTGCCGCTAAGAAGCTGACCATGCTGATCCCCCAGAACACCATGCACATCTTCGCCAGCGCTCCCTTCGGCGATGAGGTCGTGTTTATGGGCAATCCCTGCACCCCCTATGAGCATGACCGCGAGAACAACAACTTCTACCGCATCCCCGCTGCCGGCGGCGAGTACAAGCTGATTATGGAGTACGACCACAATGTGGGCGGCGGCAACGGCACTACCGATGCCAAGATGGGCGCCGGCCAGGGCATGAAGCGCGTGGGCGACCGCCTGTACCTGCTGTCCACCCGGGTAGACAGCATCGGCCTGTATTCCATTGATATCAATGGCGACTGGCGCGAGGAGGACTATAAGCAGGGACTGATCACCGCCTTCGACCGCAGCGAGAACGGCCGTACGGTAACCAGCGCCATGTACGATGAGAAGCTGAACGAGCTGTATGAAAACGGTGAGCAGATCACCCACTTCAATGACGAGCTGCTGGCTCAGCTGACCCTGTCGAAGCCCAAGTTTGAAGAGATCAAGACCAGCGACGGCCTGACCGTTCACGGCTGGGTGATGAAGCCCACCGACTATCAGGAGGGCAAGACCTACCCCGCCATTCTGCACATTCACGGCGGTCCTCCCACCATTTTCTCCAATGTGCTGCATTGTGAGCATCAGCTGTGGGCCAACAACGGCTACTTTGTCATCTTCTGCAACCCCCGCGGCAGCGATGGCCGTGGCTTTGACTTCCGGAACATCACCGGCAAGTACGGCGATTGGGACTATGTGAGCCTGATGGACTATCTGGACGGCATTCTGGAGAAGTACCCCGAGATCGACCAGAAGCGCCTGGGCGTTACCGGCGGCAGCTATGGCGGCTATATGACCAACTGGATCATCGGCCACACCAACCGCTTTGCCGCTGCGTGCAGCCAGCGCTCCATCTCCGACTGGGTCACCTTCGAGTATACCGCCATCCGCGGCTGGTACCACAGTGTCTATAAGCATGGCACCCGCGCCGGCGAGAACCCCGAGGTCCTGTGGGACTGCTCCCCCCTGAAGTATGCGGAGAAGTCTACCACTCCCACCCTGTTTATCCACTCCGATAACGACCACGTGTGCTATATGACCGAGGGCCTGACCATGTTCGCCGCGCTGAAGACCGCAGGCTGCCCCGCCAAGCTCTGCCTGTTCCACGGCGAGAACCATGAGCTGTCCCGCTCCGGTAAGCCCACCAACCGGATCCGCCGTATGGATGAGATCCTCAATTGGTTTGAGACTTACCTGAAAAAGTGATAGAGCCGGAAACGACCGCTGCGGGCAGAGGGAAGTGAGTATGACAAAAACAAACAGAAAACTGACCGACAAGCAGCAGGCAGTGCTGTATATCTTAGTCTCCGCCTTCGGCTTTGCCAGCATGAGTATGCTGGTAAAGCTGTCGGGGGATCTGCCCGTCATGCAAAAGAGTTTCTTCCGGAATTTTATTTCCACTTTTGTGGCGCTGGCGGCGATTAGGCACAGCGGCGGTTCGCTGTATGTGAAAAAAGAGAACAGAATGGGGGTTCTGGCCAGGGCGGCCTTCGGTACGGTGGGAATGCTGTGCAACTATTATGCACTGCGCTATATGATCCTTCCGGACGCGACGATCCTGACGAAGCTCAGTCCCTTTTTTACCATTCTGTATTCCTTTTTCCTGCTGAAGGAAACTGTGACAAAGCGGCAGTGGATGGCCATCACCATTTCTTTTTTGGGATGTGTATTTGTGCTGCAGCCCAGCTTTTCCAGCGGACAGCTGCTGCCGGCTATGGTTGCAGTGATAGGGGGCGCCATCACCGGCATCGCGTATGTGTATGTCCGGTTCCTCACCCAGCGGGGAGAGGAGAAAAATGTGATCATCTTCTATTTTTCCCTGTTCTCTTGTCTGGTGTCCATCCCCTATATGCTGGCGGCCTTCAGCCCCATGAGTACATTTCAGGTGATCACGCTGATTGGTTCCGGTATAGCCGCCGCGGTGGGGCAGTGTGGTATGACTAACGCCTACGCCAGAGCGCCCGGCCGGTTCCTGGGTCCCTTTGAGTACTCCCAGCTGCTGTTCAGTGCCATCTACAGCTATTTTATCTTTGGACAGGTGCCTACCCTTGTGGGTTTGATGGGTTATGGCGTCATCCTGGCAGTATCCCTGTGGATGCTGAAAAGCGAATAAGAGTTCCTTCCCACCTCCCTTCCCCCAAAAGGCATGGTCCCGCGCCTTCCCGCGCGGCCCCAATGATGCCGGGGCTGAATCTGTAAGATATCGCGTTTCCCAGCGAAAAGCGATGTTTTAACCGCACTTCCCCAGAATCTAAACGATAAGGAGAAAGAAAGATGAAGAAGAAAATTCCCAGTCTCTTGCTGAGCGCTGCGCTGGCTGTCAGCCTGCTCGCCGGTTGCGGAGGCAATCCCTCTAA
>CAJMQD010000182.1 GCA_905215425.1 uncultured bacterium | reverse complement strand
AAAGATCTTGATCTGTCCGGGGGCCTCTACGATGACCTTGCCCACATCGCCGCTGGAGTCGAAAATATAGGCCCGGCGGGCCGCCAGCTGGGTGCAGTCAAAGGCCTTTGCGCCCTTCATTCCGCCCTCCTCGCCGATGGAGAAGATGATCTCCGCGGAACGGTGGCTGAGCTTGTTTTCCAGGATCACGCGGACGGCCTCTAAAATACCGCAGATGCCGCTCTTGTCGTCGCCACCCAGAACGGTGGTGCCGTCAGAATAGATCACGCCATCACGGATCGTCGGCTTGACGCCCACGCCGGGGACGACAGTGTCCATGTGGGCGGAGAGCATGATGGGCTCCCCTTCGCCCGGCAGGCGGGCAAAGACGTTGAAGCCGTTGGAGCCGAAGGTCTCGCCGGCGCGGTCGCAGGTCACCTCGAGCCCCAGGCCGGTGAGCACCTGGACGAGCTTTTCGCCCATCCTGCGCTCGTTTCCGCTTTCGCTGTCGATCTGTACAAACTCCAGAAACTCGTTGAGCAGGCGGGTCTCGTTGATCTTCATTCTGAATTCTCCTTTCAAATCGTGGGGGCAAAATGGGCGTGCCCTGTTATTTATCAGAAAGAGCGCTGCCAGCGAAGGAAGCCTCCAGCGCCTTCTTGACTGCCTCGATATCAAGGCCTTTGGCACTGTCCAAGGGATTGGCCTTGCGCCACCTCTTCAGGTCCTGATAGGCTACGATGCAGCCGGTGCCGGAGACATGACTGTGGGACGAGCCGAAGTTGTCCGCCAGCACGATCAGGGGCTTGACGGGCACGCAGTTCAGCCCCCGGCGGACGAACATCCGGTTGAGGGACACGCAGATTTCCTCCAGCTCGGGCAGGGGGTTGGGTTCGTAGCGGACTTCCTTGCCGGAGGTGAACGCCCAGCGCTGGGCATCAGCGCTGCCGCTGACGTTCAGCCCCCACCAGAAGACCTTGACCGCATAGACGCAGTTTCCGCAGACATGGAGGAACTCACAGGGCCGGGCGTCGCGCTTGGAGTGGACGGTCATATCGAGATAGCACTCGGCCCCGGGCCCGCCCAGCTTCTTCAGCCGTTTGGCCACGCGGTCGCGGGAGTCCTGATAATTGCGGTGCTTATTGATGCGGCGCTGGGCCAGCACAAACACCAGAATGCCGATCAGGACGACGATCGCGAAGTTGATGTAATCCTCCCGCGTGTGCAGCTTCCACGCGGTGAAGCCGCTGGATGAGAACCAGTTGCCAAAGAGCTTATCCATAAGATCCCTCCGTATGCAGAGCATATTTCTCCCTCTGCTCCCTACGTACAAAATAACACATTTCCTGCAAAAAGGGAAGAGGGAAAATGACATTCAGCATAACAGCAAAATTCACTGAAAAAAATTGTCAATATTAAATAAAACCAAATATCGCAAAATCTTTAGACAATCTTTGCTTGACTTTTGCTAAAAATATGATAATATATGTACATAATGCATAATACCAACTTTGATGCCAAAAGGAGGGTGTGAATATTCATGACGGGGATTATGCATTTCAACTTAAATACGGAGGAGGAGAAAGCAATATGCCAGAAGTGAAACTCGCTAAGAAAACCTGGTTAGACAAATTCCTGGATATTCTTGAGCGCGCGTGTAACAAGCTTCCCGTCCCCGCAATTATGTTTATCTATCTGTTCTTCATCGTCGCCATCATCAGTTGTGTCCTAGGTCTGATGGGTGTATCTGTGGTCAACCCCGCCACCAATGAGGTCGTGGCCGTCCAGAACCCCATTTCTGAAGACGGACTTCTGTGGTTCCTGAAGAACATGGTCACCAACTTCACCGGCTTCGCCCCCCTGGGCCTGGTGCTGACCATGACTCTGGCCATCGGTATGTGCGAGGAGTCCGGCCTGATCGTGGCCCTCCTGAACGACAAACTGCGCAACGTGCCCCCCAAGCTGCTGCCCTTCGTCATCGGCTTCGTGGGCACCATTGGCAACCTGGCCTCCGACACCGCCATGGTCGTGATCCCGCCTCTGGCCGCCATCCTGTACATCGGCATCGGCAAGCACCCCCTGGTGGGTATGATCGCCGGCTACGCGGGCGCTCAGGGCGGCTTCTCCGCCAACCTGATGATCGCCGGCACCGACGCTCTGCTCCAGGGCATCACCAACAACGTGCTGGACGGCTTCCTGGGCGAGGGCGTGTACCATGTGGACGTCACCTGTAACTGGTTCTTCATGTTCGTGTCCACCTTCATGTGTGCCATCGTCATCGGTCTGGTTTGTAACCTGATCGTGGATAAGCGCTTCGGTACATACGACCGCTCCAAGGCCATGGTGGACATCACCGTGGAGGACGTCACTCCCGAGGAGAAGAAGGGGCTGGGCCGCGCCGGTCTGGTCATGCTGATCTATCTGGCCATTGTTCTGGTGGGCTATTTCTTCGGCCCCCTGGCCAAGATCGATCCCGACACCGGCAAGCGCGCGCTGGTGGGCTCCCCCCTGATCTCCAACCTGATCCCCATCCTGTTCTTCTTCTTTATTCTCCCTGGCCTCGCGTTCGGCTTCACCACCAAGAAGTTCCAGAGCACCAAGGACGTCAACAAGGCTATGACCCACCAGATGCAGCTCATGGGCTCCTACGTCGTGTTCTGCTTCTTCTGCGGCCAGTTCAACAACCTGTTCAACTGGACCAAGCTGGGCACCGTGTTCGCCATCTCCGGAGCCAACGCCCTGTCCAAGGCGGGCTTCACCGGCTTCGGCATGATCGTCTGCATCATTCTGCTCACCAGCTTCATCAACCTGCTGGTGCCCTCCGGCTCCGCCAAGTGGGCCATCCTTGCCCCCGTGTTTGTCCCCATGCTGATCCTGCTGGGCTATCACCCCGGCTTCATCCAGCTGATCTACCGTCTGGGCGACTCCCCCACCAACGCCTTCACCCCCCTGTCCCCCTACATCTGGGTCACCCTGGGTGTGGCGCAGGCCAAGTACGACAAGGATGCCCAGATCGGCACCCTGGCCGCCGGCCTGTTCCCCATCGGCATCGCTCTGCAGATTGCCTGGCTCATCATGCTGGGCATCTGGATGCTGATCGGTCTGCCCATCGGCCCCGGCGTGGGCATCGAGGTTCCCGCCGAGCTGGCTGCCCTGGTCATCCAGTAAGCCTCTCATAGCAGCGCCTATACTGTAATCTGCACACAATAGAGCACCCCTGTTCCCAAAAATCGGGAACAGGGGTGCTTTTCTATGCGGATCAGTGACGAACCAGGTTACGGGCAGGTTTGTCCCCGGCAACCGATGGTATGAGTTTATGCATCTTCTTTGTGTTCTCGTTTAGCTCTCTTGAAGTCGCACTTACGCCCGCGCGTCTTGCAGTATTATTTGTTTCTCCTGAACCCCGCCTCGTCCCGGTATTCGGGATGCGCCTTTAAGTACGGGTCCTTATCGCCGCAGATGGTATAATCGCATCGGCAGCCGTCCACGCAGGTAGTCGTCCGCACCAGCCTTGCGTGGAGC
>CAJMQD010000181.1 GCA_905215425.1 uncultured bacterium | reverse complement strand
TACCAGGCGTGAAAATGTGAACATCCCAAACCGTTCCGCTGCCTGCTCCAGGAAGGTGCCCGTGGCAAGGGGGGCCAGGGAGCAGAGGTATTCCCGTTCCGGCAGCCAGGCCCCTCTGCCCCGCAGAGTGGCCGGATGCCGCCGCCGTAAGAAAAGCGCCAGCGTATAGACCAGCGTGGCGCCAGCACCGATAGCAGTTCCCAGCCCAGCGCCGAAAACTCCCAATTGCGGGAATGGGCCCAGACCGTAAATCAGCAGCGCATTGAACACGACATTGACTCCGTTGCCTAGCACATTGGACACAAGCACGCTTTTGGTATCGCCAAGCCCCGCCAAGATGCCGTGAAGGACAATAGCCGGACCGGAGAGCGCCAGACTCACCAGGGTGGGAAAGGCATACTGCAACCCCAAGTTGATATAGTCATCCTGTGCACCGGCCAGTCGTAGAAGCGGGCCAGCTCCAATCCAGGTCCCGACCAGGAGCAGCATCGAGAGACCGCACCCCAGCATGAGCGAAGCGCGGGAACAGGAGGTCAGGGACTCATCCGGATGCTTGCCGCGCCGGCGGGCAACATAGGCGCTCAGTGCAACAGAGTAGGAGCGGGTTACGCAGAGGATCACCATACGGGGCTGGGAAAAAATACTGACCGCCGCCACCGCTGTGTTTCCCAGAGCGGAAACCATCAGCAGGTCGGCGGCGGTGAGCAGCATCAGCAACAGGCCCTCTGCCGCGGCGGGCCAGGCCAGCCGCCAGAATTCCTTACGGATGGCCATATGCGATCAGCGGATCTCCCGCCCGGACGCCCAAGGCGATTGTGTAGTAAAGGACAATGCCGTCAAACTCGGCCCGAACCTCTTGTAAGCGGCAACCAGACAGTGCCTCCAGGTGTCCGAGCAGTTCTCCCCTTCGGACCCGTTGGTCTAAACCTACTGCCGGATACCAAAATCCCTCCGACTCAGCTTCTGCATAGAAGGTTTCTGTGATCTCCAGCTGATCCCGCGGCGGGTTCCCTCCGGGCATAATCTCCAGATGGCGCAACAGGGAGCGGACGTCCTCACAGCAGGCGTCCACCTCCTGTTCAGACCAAAGCCCCTGCCCGCCCCTCTCAATCAGCAGTGCGGGAATGTCTCTTTGCACCGCCCAGCTGTAAAGCCCGTTCTTGGCGGTGGAGCGGACCCGGTAGGGTACCGTCAGGACCTTGGCGGCATCCAGTGAGACTTGGTTGACCATTTTCTTCCCTGCTGCCGGGAAGAACACCAATGGATGAAGCGTTTCGCTGCAGTCTCCGCTGTGGAGATCTGCCAGCAGATCGGCTTCCGGGTATAAAGCCGCCTCCAGGGCAAAGGCCAATCGAGCGGAAAGGGGGCCCGCAGAGTTGCCGGGGAAGGCTCGGTTCAAATTGACGCCGTCCTCCGGCACCACCTGTTTGGCTCCGGCATAAAAAGCACTGGGATTTGCCAGCGGCAGTAGGATGACGTTCCCCGACAGCCTCGCCGGATCCAGGTCCGCCGCCAGACGGCGCAGGGCCTGAATTCCCACATACTCGCAGCCGTGGACCCCTGCCGTGACCACCAGCGTCTTGCCCGGGGCGGCACCGCACAGGCAGAGCGCATTCAGGGACGGAGCATCCGGTACCGGGAGCGGTACGTTTTTTCGCTCACCAGGCAAAAGTGTTATCCCACAAAAAATCATACGTCCACCTCCGAAGTCTCGGTGTCAAATACCACAATGGACTCCAGCAACCGCCGGGCGTACTCATCCTTAGTCTCGCTGATGCGGCTGACGGGCAAATATTCTGTTACACGGCCCTGATAGAGGAACAGCACATCGTCACAGAGATATGTGATCGAGGTCAGGTCGTGGGTGATAAATACATAGGTCAGCCCCAGCTTTTCCTTCAGATCCCGCAGCAGATCCATTACCTGGACCTGGGTATGCGCATCCAGGGAGGAGATCGCCTCATCAAAGAGGATGACCTCTGGCTTACAGGCCACTGCCCTGGCGATGCACACCCGCTGAAGCTGGCCGCCGGAGAGCTCGTGGGGAAATCTGCCCGCAAAATCAGCAGGGAGTCCCACCAGTTCCAGAAGGGCGGCCATTTCCTTCTTTCGCTCCAGCCGGCCCCCCTCCCGGCGCTCCCGGACGGTCAGGCCCTCGCCGATGATGTCTTTGACACGGAAACGGGGATTGGCAGAGGTTGTGTAGTCTTGAAATACCACACTGAGCTTGTTCTGCAGGTTCCGCCGGCCCGCTCGGGAGGCGTAGACCGATACGCCGTCCAGAATCGCCTCGCCGCTGTCCGGTTTCAGAAGCCCGCAAAGCACCCGGCCCATAGTGGATTTTCCGCTGCCGGACTCTCCCAAAATACCGAGGCAGGTCCCTCTTTTTACGTTCAGGGACACATCAAAGAGCACCTGCTGACGGGTATGTCCGAACACCTTGTCCTGACGCTCGCTTCGGAAACTGACGCAGATATTTTTCAGTTCAAGCATAGACACGCTCCTTTCCTCCCAGCACCTGGCTGTATCGGCGCATCACATCCGTCCGCTTTTCCACCAGCAGCTTGGTATAGGAATCGGTTGCATGGTGAAGAATGTGTTGGAAATCGCCTTGGTCCACCACAAGCCCCTGATTGAGGACTACGATCCGGTCTGCCACACGGGAAATCGCATTCAAGTCATGGGAGATAAAGACCATCGCTGTCTGGTGTTCCTGCTTGATCCGCAGCAATTCGTCCAGGATCTCAAATTGAGTGATGGCGTCAATAGCTGTGGTAGGTTCGTCCGCGATCAGAAGGGACGGCTTCATAGAGGTCGCAATGCCAATCATAATCCGTTGAAGCATTCCGCCGGAGAGCTGATGCGGGTACTTCTCCAACACCTCCTCCGGATTACGAATCCGCATTTTCTCCAGCATCTCCAGAGAACGCTGGCGGATATCCGCCTTGCTCCAATCATTGTGGGCCGCAAAGGTTTCGGCAATCTGGGCTCCGATCCGGTAGAGAGGATCAAAACAGGTCATCGGGTTTTGAAGGATGATGCCTACCTGACCGCCTCTTAGACGGCGCAGTTCTTCATCACTTCTCCCCAGCAGCTCCTCTCCCTGGAATTTGGCACTTCCAAGCACGTGGAAGCTATGATCCAAAAGGCCCATCGCCGCTTTCATAGACATGGATTTTCCACTTCCGGACTCCCCAAGGATTCCAAGGCACTCCCCAGGATATACCGAGAAGGAAACTCCCTTCACCAACTCCACCCCCTGATGCCGGTGTGTGCAGAGCAGAACATGGAGATCTTGCAATTCCAGAACCGGGGTCATTTTTCCACCTCCTTGGGGTCCAGCACATCCCGCAGGGCGTCGCCCATCAGATTAAAGCAGCACACCAGAACCACGATGGCAATACCAGGCGCGATCATCTGGGTTGGATTACTGGTAAGTACATCCTTCGCCTCGTTGAGCATGGCTCCCCATTCCGGGGTTGGGGCCTGTACGCCCAGCCCCAGGAAGGACAGGGTAGAGA
>CAJMQD010000180.1 GCA_905215425.1 uncultured bacterium | reverse complement strand
GGCCGTCTTACGCCCTACGCCGGGCAGCTTCAGCAGGTCCTCCATGGTGTCCGGCACCTTGCCGCCATACTCCCGCAGCAGCATCTGTGAGGCCAGCACAATATCCCGGGCTTTGGCCCGGAAAAAGCCGGTGGAGTGGATATACTGCTCCACCTCTGCCACATCGGCCTCAGCCAGCGCCTCTAAGGTAGGGAACCGGGCAAACTGAGCGGGAGTCACTTTGTTCACGCGCTCATCCGTACATTGGGCCGCCAATCGGACGGAAAACAATAATTCATAGTCCTTTTCATAGTCAAGCGAGCACACACCATCCGGATACAGTTTTTTCAGCGCTTCTACGATTGCGCGCACATCAGCAGCGTTCTTCATGCTGTACATCACCCATCCCGTAATTCTATCCCTGTTCCTGCAGATTTCTCCCCAGATCAAGGGACGGCATATTAAAGTTTTGATTCATTATAGCATAACTTCCGCCCTGTTTCGACCCCTAATTTACAAGAGTTCTCCTCCCCTTCACCGCCCAAAACTTTCTTTCGAGCCTTGGATTTCCAGTTCATTTGCTGTTCCGTCCCCCTCTGGGATGGGAAACATGAAAAAGAAACGGAAGAAATCTGATGATTCTCTGCAACTTTTTCCCCGCCGCAGCGTCTATAAAACCAGAAGGTCGTCTGGACGGCCGGGGAAGACAAACTTAAGGGAACCTTAAAGATTTGTAACCTTCCTGTCATTGCTCCGAACCAGACAATCGTATATAATTAAATGGAAAAGTGGGGCGGAGCGCCGCCCCTGCGGCTTATCAAAGCCAGCACATCCACAGGAGGAACTGATTATGCCTGAAACAACTACTTCTCAGGTCCAGGAGCAGGGCGCGCCTGTTCCCGCCCCTACGCCTGTTGCCAAAGCTCCCAAGGGGAAGAAAAACCTGAAAAAGGTAAAACGTCTGATTATCGGCGGCGCAGCCGCCATTGTTCTGGTCGTGGGCGGCGTTATTCTATACCGCTTTCTGACCAAGCAGAACGACACCAACAGCGAGATTCAGTCTCAGCCCGTCGAGATCGGCTCGATTCAGAGCACCGTATCCGGCAGCGGCACCGCCACCGCCAAGGAATCCGCCGCTATCACGCTGACCGCCGGAGGTACCGTCCGGGAAGTCTTTGTCACCTCCGGTGATACTGTCACCGCAGGCCAGCCCCTGTACACCATCTTCAGCCAGGACGCTCAGAATCTGGTAGACACCGCCAAGGAAAACCTGAACAAGCTGAACAAGGACATGGCCGACCTTCAGGACGAGGCCGCCAACCTCACGGTCCGCGCCCCCTTCGCCGGCAAATTGCAGGATGTGCAGACGTTCGAGAGCGATCAGGATGTCTCCAAGGGCGCCACTGTGGCCACCCTGGTCAACGACAAGAAGCTGAAGCTCTCCCTCTACTTCAGCTACGCCTACGAAAACGAGATCAAGGCGGGGCAGAGTGTTGCGGTCTCTATCCCCGCCGTGATGCGCACCTTTACCGGTTCGGTGGAGAAAATCAACAAGGTCAGTTATATCTCCCCCGAGGGCGCAGTCCACTTTGAAGCTGTGATCGTGTTTGACAATCCCGGCACCCTTACCGCCGGAATGGATGCCTCCGCCGTCCTCACCACCAAGGACGGCACCCAGATCTACCCCTACCAGAACGGAAAGACCGAGTTTTACGAGACCCGCACCATCACCGCCAAGGCCAGCGGCCCGGTGGCTGGGAAGGGCAATCTGCTGAACTACGCCAACGTGTCCGCCGGAGAAGCGCTGCTGTACTTAGGCTCCTCCACCATCGACAGCGATATCCGGGCCAAGCAGGAGGAGATCTCCAACGCCCAGGATAAGCTGGCCGAGGCCCAGAAGGGGCTGGATAACTTCAACGCCGTCTCCCCCATCGACGGCACCGTTACCTCCTGCACCCTTGTAGAGGGCGAGGATGTCAAGAGCGGCGACACCGTCATCACCATCTCCAACACCTCCGTCATGGTGGTGGAGATCACCGTGGACGACCGGAACATCTCCTTCGTCCAGCCCGGTATGAGCGTGAATCTCACCGACTGGAACAACAACACTTACATGGGCACCGTCACCTCCATCAACATGGCCAAAGCCACCAGCCAGAACGGCATGACCAACTATCCCGTCACCCTGACGGTGGACAATTACGGCGGCTCCCTGATCTCCGGCATGTGGCTGGATTACTCCTTCGTGGCCAGCCAGTCCGACGACTGCATGATGGTACCCATGCAGAGCGTAAAGTATGTCAGCGACGCCAACGGCGACACCTACTCCGTAGTCTTCATTCAGGCCGACAGCAAGCCGGACAACACCGTTGAGTTGGATATCCCCGAGCCCCAGCCCGGCGAAATGCCCTCCTATCCCACCGAGGCCGACGGCTTCTACCCCGTCCCCGTGGAGACCGGCCTGTCCGACACCTATAAAATCGAGATCACCAGCGGACTGAACGGAGATGAAACGGTGTTTGTCCAGTATTACAACGCCAACCAGATGAACTACTGATAGAGGGCTGTGCTATGCTCATTGAGATCAAAGACATCTACAAAATATATAATGAAGGCAAGGAGAGCGAGGTCCGCGCCCTGAACGGCGTATCCCTGTCCATCGGCCGGGGGGAGTTCGTGGCCATCATCGGCGCCTCCGGCTCGGGCAAGTCCACCCTGATGAACATTCTGGGCTGTCTGGACATCCCCACCTATGGGGACTACTCCCTGGACAGTCAGGACGTCACCGACCGCACGGACCGCCAGCTGGCCCACATCCGCAACAAGGAGATCGGCTTCATCTTCCAGGGCTATAACCTGATCCCCGCGCTCACCGCCTATGAAAATGTGGAGCTACCCCTGATCTATCAGGGTGTGTCTATCCTGAAGCGCAGGGATATCGTGATGGAGGCCCTGGAAAAGGTGGGCATGGCCGACCGCTGGAAGCACAAGCCCGCCGAAATGTCCGGCGGTCAGCAGCAGCGGGTGGCCATCGCCCGGGCCATCGCCACCCATCCCCCCATCATCATGGCCGACGAGCCCACCGGCGCCCTGGACTCCAAGACCGGCAGGCACGTGCTGGAGATCCTGCACAATCTCCATGAGGACGGCACCACCGTCATCCTCATCACCCACGACAACGGCATCGCCGCCACCGCCGAGCGGATCGTCCGGATCTCTGACGGTCGCATCGTGGGCGACGGCACACGAGAGGAGGTGGGCCTGTGAACCTGACCCAAGCCATCAAGATGGCGGCCAAATCCATATCGTCCAACAAAGGTCGTTCCGCCCTGACCATGCTGGGAATCATCATCGGCCTGGCCGCCGTTATCATCCTGGTCTCCTACGCGCAGGGGCAGAATATGGCCATGAAGGCCTATTATGAGAGTATGGGCAGTAACAAAATCAATGTCTCCGCCTATACCTGGGGCAATTCCAGCAGCGTGGATGTGGGGCAGGCGCTCTACGACTACTGCCTCCAGCTCGACGGCGTGGTGGGCGTTTCCCCCAACGGATATATCTGGTCCAGCCCCACCATCAAGTATGAGTCCAA
>CAJMQD010000179.1 GCA_905215425.1 uncultured bacterium | reverse complement strand
GTCCTTGCGCTGCTGGGCGTCGCCCTCGGCCAGGATGGACATGCGGCCGGCCACAGTGCCGCCCACCTTCTCCACCAGGGTCTCCAGGGCCCGCATACTCTCTCCGGTGGAGATCACGTCGTCCACCAGCAGGATCCGCTTGCCCCGCATCATGGCCGCATCCTCGCCGGACAGGAACAGCTGCTGCCGGTGCTGGGTGGTGATGGAGTTGACGTCCACCCCAACGGAGTCGGGCATATAGGTCTTGACCTCTTTCCGTGCGATGAAATAGGTACGCGCTCCGCTCTGCCGGGCCATCTCGTGCACCAGAGGGATGCCCTTGGTCTCTGCCGTCAGCAGGTAGTCGTACTCCCCGGGCACGCGCTTGAGCAGCTCCGCCGCACCGGCCACGCAGATCTCCTGGTCGCCCAGCATGACAAAAGCCCCGATATACAGGTCATCGGAGATACGGCACAGAGGGAGGTGCCGGGTCAGCCCGGCGATCTTCATTTCATAGGTCATGGGTCTTTCTCTTCCTTTCCAAATCGTGGTCACTCCTCCCGGTCCGGGCCGTTCTGCATCGCCGACGGGAGTATTTGTTCGCTTTCCATAAGGAATATTGTAATCATACAAGAATCAATTGTCAAACCGCACGGGAACTTTATCTTGTCTTTTTCAGAAAATTTATATAAGATAGATACTGTTGTGTGTGGGACGCCCCAAGCGTTCAAAAAACAAACAAAAAAATGGAGGAGATCTAATGGAGAAGCTGTTTCACCTGAAGGAAAACGGCACAAATGTCCGCACCGAGATCCTGGCCGGTCTGACTACCTTTATGACCATGGCCTATATCATCGCACTGAACCCCAACCTGCTCACCGGCTTTGGCGCCAACGGCCAAGAGCTCTGGAACGCCGTATTCATGGCCACCTGCTTTGCCTCCGCCGTGGGTATGTTCAGCATGGCCTTCCTGGCCAACAAGCCCTTCGCCATGGCCCCCGGTATGGGCCTGAACAGCTTCTTTGCTGTGGTGGTGGCCAATATCGTGGCCATGACCGGCATGAGCTATGTGGCCTCTTTCCAGGCCGCCCTGTGCATCATCCTGGTGGAGGGCCTGGTATTCATCGTCCTGTCCGCCCTGAACATCCGGGACAAGATCGTCCAGGCCATCCCTCTGGGCGTGCGCTACGGCATCGCCCCCGCCATCGGCCTGATGCTGATGAACATCGGCCTGGGCTCCAACGTAAGCATCTACGCCGAGGGCAACGGCTTTACCTCCCCCTTCTTCATGATGCGGGACTTCTTCGGCGCCCTGACCCCCTCCGTCATCCGCGACTCCATGGGGCAGGCCGGCTATAACCAGATGGTGCTCACCGTGGTCACCGCCTTCATCGGCCTGTTCGCCATCATCATCCTGTCCAAGAGGGGCGTGCGCGCCGCCGTGCTGCTGGGTATGCTCATCGCCTCTGTCATTTACTGGGCCGGGGACATCGCCTTCCTGGGCGGCGACCCCTTCGCCTCTCTGGCCACCGCAAGCTGGGCTCCTCCCGTGGCCGATATGGTGGAGATGACCCTGTTCAAGTTCAACTTCGCCGGCTTCATGGAGCTGGGCTGGTTCACCGCCCTCACCCTGATCCTCACCTTCTGCATGATCGATATGTTCGACACCATCGGCACCCTGGTGGGCACCGCCTCCCGGGCCGGTATGGTGGACGAGAACGGCAATATGCCCCAGATGAAGCAGGCCCTGCTGTCTGACGCCGTGGGCACCGTGGTGGGCGCCTGCACCGGCACCTCCACCGTTACCACCTTCATCGAGTCCGCCTCCGGCGTGGAGGCCGGCGGCCGCACCGGCCTGACCGCCCTGACCACGGGCATCCTGTTCCTGGCCTGCATGTTCCTGTCCCCCATCGCCGCCATCATCCCCGGCGCCGCCACCTCCTCCGCCCTGATCTATGTGGGCATCCTGATGCTCCAGGGCCTGAAGAACGTGAACTTCGAGGACATGGACCAGATGGTCCCCGTGGCCCTGATGCTAATCGCCATGCCCGTCTCCGGCTCCATCGGCCACGGCATCGGCCTGAGCCTGATCGCCTATACCGTTGTCAAGGTGTTCACCGGCAAGGCCAAGGAGGTCAGCGTCCTGACTTATATCATCTCCCTGCTGTTCCTGATCAAATTCTTCGTGGTCGCCTGACCCCGAACCTGCGCCCCGCTCCGGCTCTGCCGGGGCGGGGTGTTCCGCTGCCCCCTTTACAGAATCTAAATTTTTTGGCCGGAAGACGTATTTTTTCCTTTACAGACGAAAAAAAATATGCTATGCTGGCTTAGCATGAGTATGTGCGACCCTGCCCATCATCTTCGTTCCGGGGTACAGCCCGGGCAACAGTCCGGGGCTTCACCCGCCCGGTACGCAGAGACGGGGCAAAATTTATGAAAGGTGGAAACACACATGATCCGTAAAGACGAAAAGACTGCCGTAATCGAGGCAAACCGCACCCACGAGACCGACACCGGCTCCCCCGAGGTGCAGGTGGCTATCCTCACCGCCCGCATCAACCAGCTGACCGAGCACCTGAAGGTCCACAAGCAGGACAACCACAGCCGCCGCGGCCTGTACAAGATGATCGGTAAGCGCCGTAAGCTGCTGGATTACCTGATGGAAAAGGATATCGAGCGTTATCGTGCCCTGATCGCCAAGCTGGGCATCAGAAAGTAAGTTTGCCATCATAGGGCAGCGCGTATTCCGTGCTGCCCTATGTTCGCATATAAAACCAAACAAAAATCCGGGCCCCCGCCGCTTTTTTAGCAGTTGAAAGCAGGTTTGAGCGCACTTCAAACCCGGTTTCAAGTGCTAAAGAGTTGGCCTCCGGCTCCGGAACCCGATCAACACATTAAGAAAAGGAGTAAGGTTATGTCAACTATTATCAAGCACAAGCAGTTCCCCAACTACAAGACCTGGACCATGGACCTGTGCGGCCGTCCCCTGACCATCGAGGTGGGCAAGGTGGCCGAGCTGGCCTCCGCCTCCGCCATGGTGCGCTACGGCGACACCTCCGTGCTGGTGGCCGTCACCGTGGCTCCCCGTCCCCGTGACGGCGTGGACTTCTTCCCCCTGTCCGTGGACTTCGAGGAGAAGCTGTACGCCGTGGGCCGCATCCCCGGCAGCTTCATGCGCCGTGAGGGCCGTCCCTCTCTGCCCGCCGTGCTGGCCAGCCGCCTGATCGACCGGCCCATGCGCCCCCTGTTCCCCTACGACTTCCGCAACGACGTGTGCATCCAGTGCACCGTGATGAGCGTGGACTACGACTGCAGCCCCGAGGTGGCCGCCATGATCGGCGCCTCCGCCTGCGTCAGCTACTCCGAGATCCCCTTCGCCGGCCCCATCGGCTGCCTGGAGGTGGGCTACTGCGACGGCCAGATTGTCCTGAACCCCAATCAGGAGCAGCGCAAGACCAGCCGCATGGACGTCACCGTGGCCGCCACACGGGAAAAGGTGGTCATGATCGAGGCCGGCGCCGACGAGATCCCCGACGAGATCATGTACGCCGGCATCGTGAAGGCCCACGAGGAGATCCGCAAGCAGATCGACTT
>CAJMQD010000178.1 GCA_905215425.1 uncultured bacterium | reverse complement strand
TCCTTGAAATCAACAACATTTTAACGCAGTTAAAATGTTTTCAGCTTGTCAAAAAGTGGTAAAACCACTTTTTGACAAGCTGAAAGGTCCATCCGGTAACCCGGATGGACCTTTTTTGTGCCAAATCATCTATACTGTTTGGAAACGTGCTTTCCGTGGTGGATGTGGTTCAGCCCCAGATGGAAGTAGGTGTTCTGAATGATGACCAGGCAGAGAAGACAGGTCAGCGTAAAGACCAGATAGGCGGCCACGTAGCTCCCGGTGCGGTCGGCCAGGATACCGGGCATGGGGCTGAAGGCCAGCGCCCCGCAGTTGGCAAGAATGTTGCATCGGCGCACCGCATCCTCATAGGTGTCGTCTCCGCTGAAGTCTCTGGTCCACAGGGAGACGGCCACAGTACATTCCGGGGCGGAGACAGCGTACAGTACGATGACAGCCGCAGCGGCAGAAAAAGCAGGGAGGGGCCGGGTGGAGCAGATCAGGGCCAACAGGGCATGGCCGGCGGTGAAGAGCAGGCCAAACAGGAAATTGGAGCGCCATCCGCCGATGCGGTCTGTAATGGAGCCGAAAGCGATCTTGCTGAAAATCATCACCCGGCCCAGGATCGACAGCAGGAAGGAGACAGTCTCTGTGGGATATCCGGCAGTGGCAAACAGAATGGAAATATGGGTGAAGCCGGGGCTCATGGGCCCGCCCATCAAAAAGACGGCGAACAGGACCGCCAGCCAGCGGCGGCAGTTCATTCCGGCGGGAGCTCTCCTGCTGGGCGGCGCGGCTTCGGCGGGGCCGTCGTGATAGGGCTCCAGCCCCACGTCCTGGGGACGGTCATGGATCAAGGCAATCACGATCAGGGCCAGCATCAGGGTGAGGGCGGCTTCCGAGAGAAAGGCGAAATGCAGACCGAAGTTCTCTACGATTTCGTTGACGACAGGGGGCAGAAGAATGGTGGCAAGGCCGGACCCCGCAGCGCCGATGCCCATAGCCAGACCATACCGGCTTTTGAACCATCGCCCCATGAGAATAGATAGTGGGACCATGCCGGCCCAGGCGTAGGCCAAGCCGCCCAGCAGCTCGCCAAAGCAGTAGGCGGGGAAGGTGGCAGTAATGCTGAAGACCACCCGGGAGGCTACCTGGAGCAGCAGACCCAGCGCAATGGTCCGCCGCAGACCCAGATTGGCGCATACCTGGTTTACGGTGAGCACACCGGCCAGAGAGGCCAGGCACCGGAAGGTGGTGATAAAGGAAGTTTGGGAGTTGGTGAAGCCGAATTGCTGGATCAAGTGGGCGGTATAGACGGAGAACAGGTTGGCGTTCATGCCCATGGCAATGAACATCATCAGGCAGCAGGCAAAGCAGACCGTCCAGGCGGGATGAAGTCTGTGGTGCTTGGACTGCGGTGCGTCCATACGGGATCGCCTCCTCTCAGGCAAGGTCATCATAGCACGGAATAAAAAGGGTGTAAAGAAAAAGTGAGGAAACTGGAAAATCTGTGGAAACGATGGGGAAAGAATTCCCAAGGAAGGTTGTGCTTTTTGCAATTTCGCGCTATGATAACCGTAATAGTTGAATCCAGCCCGAATCAGGTGCGATTCGTTGGGAGGAACTTATTTTGTATTGGTATCAGATCGGACAGACATTGACTGCCGTGGAGCGGGAGCCGGAAGAGGAACAGCCCGGAGTGGTGCTGCTGACATCAGAGGAGCTTACCCACCAGCCCAAGCTGGCGGGACTGGAGCGGGTGCTCTGTCATACGCCGCCGGCCCGGGACGCCAGAGTGTGTAAGGCGGAGGTGCGCTCAGACTGCTTGTCCGGGACTCTGGTCTTGCCCCGACAGGGGAAGGGCGGAAGCCGCCCGGCCTGCGGTTATTTGGTAACGGAAAAGCGGGTAGTGCTGGTAGATGACGCTGATTTTGTCCTGCCCCTGATGAAACGCCTTGTAAAGGAAAAACGCCCTACAGAGCAGAGTGTAGGACGGTTTTTGTACGATTTTTTTGAGCAGCTCATTGCCAAGGACCTTTATAAGCTGGAGGAGATCGAGGACCGGGCAGAGCAGCTGGAGGACCAGGTGCTGGCCCACCGGCTGGAGGAATTCAGCGCCCCCATGACCGCCCTGCGGAAGGAGACCATGGCCTGGTTCCGCTACTATTCCCAGCTGGACGATGTGGCCTGTGAACTTCGGGAGAATGAAAACAGCTTCTTCACCCAGGAGGAAGAGATGCTGTTCCGGATGTTTGAGGACCGGGTGATCCGTCTGCGGGAGGAGTCCCAGCTGCTGCGGGAATACTGCGCCCAGGTCCAGACCATGTTTCAGGCAGAGATCGACATCCGGCAGAATCGGATCATGCAGATCCTGACCATTGTTACGACGATTTTCCTGCCGCTGTCTCTGCTGGCGGGGTGGTATGGCATGAATTTCGAGGGAATGCCGGAGCTGCACTGGAAGTACGGATATCCGCTGGTGGTGGCCGTCAGTATTTTAGTTGTGGTGCTCAGCCTGTGGATCTGTAAAAAGAAGAAGTTCTGGTAAAGAGGAACGGACGCAGGAAAAGCAAACTTGACATTGGAAAGAGTATCCATATAATGGAGAAGAATTGGAAGACGGACCGGAGCAGCCGGCGATAGGGTTCGCGGATATGCAGCTTCTGGACGCCCGGAGTGAAAGAGGAGAGAACTTAACCTATGGAGCAGATCACCAGCCGGAAAAATCCCTTGCTTGTTCAGATCAGAAAACTAACCGCCAACCGGGCCTTCCGCCGCCAGTGCGGGCAGTTCCTGGGGGACGGCGGCAAGCTGCTGGAGGAGGCCCTGAAATGGAACGCTCCCCTGACTGCTGTGGTGGTCACGGAGGGAACGGCGGCGCCGGAGTTGCCGGAGAGGGTCCGTCTGGTGGAGGTGCCTCGGGACGTTATGGCCTCCATTTCGCCCATGGAGGCCCCCCAGGGAGTGCTGTTCCTGTGTGAGCAGCCGAAGATGGAGGCGCCTGAACTGCTGCCGGCGGGAAAGTATCTGGTGCTGGACGGCTTGCAGGACCCGGGGAACGTGGGCACTATCTGGAGAACAGCGGATGCGCTGGGGGCAGACGGCCTGCTGCTGGTAAACGGCTGCGCCGACCCGTGGAATTGGAAGACTGTGCGGGCCACGATGGGGGCTTGCTTCCGTCTGCCGGTGTGGGAGGTTACCGCAGAGGAATTGCCGGGGCTGCTGGAGCGCTCCGGGCTGCCTTTGTATGCCACTGCCCTGCGGGAGGACACGGTAGATCTGCGCCAAGCCGATCTGTCCCGGTGTGCAGTGGCCATTGGGAGCGAAGGGCGGGGCGTTTCGCCGGAGCTGCTGACGCTCAGTCAGTGTACGCTGAAGATCCCTATGCGGATGCGGTGTGAATCGCTGAATGCGGCGGCGGCCGCCGCCGTGGTATTGTGGGAGATGGCGCGGTAATACCATAAAAAACGGGACCCCGAAGGGCCCCGAGAAAAATCAGGCTGCTTTTGTCAGCCCAACCCGGAAATAGACGATTTGAGCCAAAGCGATGCACAGCAGGGAAGCGAGGGTGAAAATCGCGAAGGCGGGCACATAGCTGTGACAGCG
>CAJMQD010000177.1 GCA_905215425.1 uncultured bacterium | reverse complement strand
CGCCGCAAACAGTACCAGCAGGAAGAATAAAACGCCCACCAATGTACCCATTCCCATGCTGTCAAAGACCTTCGGGATGGTGATAAACATCAGCGCAGGCCCAGCCTGCAGGGTGTCAGGGTCGCCCCCGGAGAAGGCGAATACCGCAGGAATGATCATCAAGCCGGCCATAATAGCGATGGCAGTGTCGAAGATTTCCACATTCTTTGTGGAGTCTTCAATGGACACATCCTTTTTCATATAGGAACCGAAAGTGACCAAAATACCCATAGCGATGGACAAGGAGTAAAACATCTGCCCCATAGCGGTAACTACGGTCATCCAGGAGAAGTTCTCCAAATTGGGCACCAGGAAATACTTCACGCCAGCCAGCGCCCCGGGGCGCGTGACAGAGTAAACCGCAATGACAACGGACAGCACCGCCAACACCGGCATCATCAGCTTAGAGACCCGCTCCACGCCATTGCGCACCCCGGCAAAGATAATAATCAGAGTAAACAGCGCAAACACAGCAAAGGATATCTCGGACGACAGTCCGTCAGAAATAAACGCCGAAAAGTATCCGTCGACGGCCAGTTCGCTTCCGTGCCCCATGAGATACTCCGCCAGATACTTGATCACCCAGCCGCCAATTACAGAGTAATAAGGGACAATGAGAATGGGAATGACGGCGTTGATCCAGCCGCCGAAGGACAGCAGCTTGCCCGTTCCAAAGGAGTGGAATGCCCCCACAGGACTCTTTCGGGTCATGCGGCCCAAGGCCGTCTCCGCCATGATCATGGTGTAGCCGAAGGTAAAGGCCAGAATAATATAGATCAGCAGAAAAATGCCGCCGCCATATTTAGCGGCCAGATAGGGGAAACGCCAGATATTTCCCAGCCCTACGGAGGCCCCGGCCGCCGCCAGCACAAAACCGATCTTTCCGGAAAATACGCTGCGCTTGTGGTGATGGTGTGTGTTCATAAGCAGTCCTTCTCCTAATTTCAAGTAGTTTGATCTCGTCAAAGTTCTTTTAGCCTGCTGCCATGCTAAAGAATCAGTGTAAAAGAAAATCGCAGGGCAGCGCGCAATGCAAAATAGTTTATCATAGACGGTTTTGAATTTCAAGTCTATGTTTTCGTTCCGGGGCAGAAATAAAAACCCGCCGCATACATCTGTATGCAGCGGGTTTTAGTCAGAGCGCTCAATCCTCTTCGTAATCCTCGTACTCAGAGGCATGGCGGCTGCGGGAGAGAGACTGCTTCGCACCACAGCACAGCTGCGCCAGCTTATCCCAGTAGGCTACCACAGTACACACAGCAGCGGCAAAGGCCAGCGATGCGGCAACGATCTTCAGTACAAAACGGGCCGTTTTCATATTAAATTACCTCCTGTTTTCTGTAATGTTCTATTGATATTGTGTATTCCCTCGGGGAAAATATCCCAATTGAGCAGCTTTGCTTACACATTAAAGCGGAAATAGATCATATCTCCGTCCTTCACTACATACTCCTTGCCCTCGCTGCGCAGCAAACCCTTCTCCTTCGCCGCCGCCACAGAGCCGCAGGCGATCATCTCGTTGAAGTTGATGGTTTCCGCCCGGATGAAGCCGCGCTCGATATCGGAGTGGATCTTACCGGCGGCCTGAGGCGCCTTAGTGCCGTTCTTAATGGTCCATGCGCGGCACTCGTCCTCGCCATAGGTCAGGAAGGAAATCAAACCAAGCAGCGTGTAGCTGCACTGGATCAAACGGTCCAGTCCGGACTTCTCAATGCCCAGATCCTCCAGGAACATGGCGCGGTCCTCGCCGTCCAGCTCGGCAATATCCTGCTCCAGTTTGGCGCAGATGGGCAGCACCTGGGCCCCTCCTGAGCGGCCCGGTCGGCAACCAGCTTAAAATACTGGTTCGCACCCTGGTCGGCAAAGCCGTCCTCGTCCATGTTTGCGGCATAGATGATCGGCTTCAGGCTCAGCAGATCGGCAGTGGCAATCAGTTCGGCGTCGTCCTTAGACTCCGCTTCGAAGGTGCGGGCGGACTTGCCCCCATCCAGATGCTCCGCCAGGGCCTTGAACAGCTCCGCCTCGTGGAGGAACTTCTTGTCCCCCTTGGCCATCTTGGTCGCCTTGTCCACCCGGCGGTTGACCATCTCCAGATCGGCCATGATCAGTTCCAGGTCGATGGTCTCGATGTCGCCAATGGGATCTACGGGAACGTTGGTGTTGGCATCGGCCACCACATGCATGATATTCTCATCGTCAAAGCAGCGCACCACGTGAACGATGGCATCTGTGCGGCGGATGTTCTCCAAAAACTTGTTGCCCAGACCGGCGCCCTGGCTGGCGCCCGTGACCAGACCGGCGATGTCCACGAACTCGATGACCGCCGGAGTCTTTTTCTTGGGCTGGTACATCTCGGCCAGCTTGTCCAGCCGCTCGTCGGGCACAGCCACCATGCCCACATTCGGCTCGATGGTGCAGAAGGGGTAGTTGGCGCTCTCAGCACCGGCATTGGTGATTGCGTTGAACAGAGTGGACTTACCCACGTTGGGCAGTCCTACGATACCTAATTTCATAGTTTTCTCTATCTCCTTAAAATGTCTTGATTTTCAAGGGCTTCCGGAATCCGGCGTGTTTGGCTTACGCCATTTTTACGCCATTTTCGCATGGACTTATATGCTAGGAAACCCTGCCTGATTCAAATTGCCGCACAGCCTGATCCAAGGATTCGGATGTGACATGGACGTATCTGTCCATTGTTGTTTTTATACTTGCGTGACCAAGCAGCTTTTGCAGCACCTTCGGCTGCATACCGCTTTCGATTGCACGCGTTGCATAGGTGTGGCGCAAAGCGTGCATACAAAAGTGCTTGATCCCCGCTTCATCGCAGAGCTTATATAAGTGGGTATCATAGGAACTGTTCTTCGCTGGCTCTCCTGTTCGCCAGTTGATAAAGACAAGATCGCGCATGACAAGCCGAGAAGAAACGCCTGTACGTCTGTCTATGTACTCAAGCGTTTTGTCCAGCGTCGGTGACTCCTTTTGCTCCGGGCGGCTGTTCCAAATACCTTTGAGGATTTCATAAGCCCGATCCGTCAACGGTATTGTGCGGTAGCTGTGCTGTGTTTTCGGAGGACCCGCACGCCAATACTGTTCACCGTGTCGAAACTCCAATGTTTTGTTGACCGTGAGCGTGCGCTTTTCAAAGTCAATCGCGTCCCACGTCAGTCCGATCATCTCTCCGGTACGCAAGCCGGTTTCAAGAATCAGTGCGTACTGATTGTAGTTGCGGGAGCGTTTCGCTGTTTCAAGAAACACGCGCTGCTCGTCACGGGTGAGGAACTTAATATCGTCTGTCGCACGAACCGGCTTTGTAAACCGCACACCGTCCATTGGGTGCTTGGCAATCAGGTCATTCATCTTCGCAGCCTTGAACATCGTACCCATTGTGATATAGGCTTGACGGATGGTGGAACCCGCATAGTCAGCATCCATCTGAATGAACACTTTTTTGCAGTGCATCGGCTTGACATTGGCAATCATCATTTTGCCCATAACAGGCTGAATATTGTGGACATACCGCTCCCGATAATTGCGGAGCGTATTAGGGGCTA
>CAJMQD010000176.1 GCA_905215425.1 uncultured bacterium | reverse complement strand
GGGGCGGCGGCGAGCTTGCTGCGACTGGGGGCGCACAGCGTGGCCTCGTATGCGGAAGCGGCGTTGAGAATGCCGTGCTGCACCATGTCCACCATGGTAGAGGCCTCGATGCGGATGACCTTGCAGTACTTCTCCATGTGGATCTCGTGACGGGAGAGCATTTCTTCCTTGGTGTACACCTTGTGCCGGGTCATCAGGTCGATGTTCTTGGGCAGAACATAGGCGGGCAGGGCCTCGGCGGCATTTTTCAGGTTGGCCAGACCCCGGCGCTGAGCCTCCTGCACCCAGGCGTCTTCGTAGCCGTTGCCGTTGAAGATGATGCGGCGGTGGGCGATGAGGGTGTCCCGGATCAGCTGATGCAGCTCGGTGTTGAAGTCCTTGGCGTCCTTCAGCTTGGCGTAGAACTGGGACAGCTCCTCGGCCATAATGGTGTTCAGGATGGTGGTGGGACCGGCGACGGACTGGCTGGAGCCGGGCATACGGAACTCGAACTTGTTGCCGGTAAAGGCCACGGGGGAGGTGCGGTTGCGGTCGGTGGTGTCCTGGGGGATGGCGGGCAGCACATCCACGCCGATGCGCAGGGACTTGTGCTCCACCTCGGAGTAGCCGTTTCCACCCACGATGGCATCGATGATGCCCTCCAGCTCGCTGCCCAGGAAGATGGAGGTGATGGCGGGGGGCGCCTCCTGGGCGCCCAGGCGGTGGTCGTTGCCCGCGAAGGCCACGGAGGACCGCAGCAGCTCCTGATACTCGTCTACGCCCTTGATGAAGGCGGCCAGGAACAGCAGGAACTCGGCGTTTTCACTGGGGGTCTTGCCGGGGGAGAACAGGTTTTCACCGGTGTCAGTGGCCAGGGACCAGTTGATGTGCTTGCCGGAGCCGTTTACGCCGGCGAAGGGCTTTTCGTGGAGCAGGCACACCAAACCGTGGCGCTCGGCCACCTTCTTCATAGTCTCCATTACCAGCTGGTTCTGGTCGTTGGCGGTGTTGGCGTCGGTGTAGATGGGGGCCATCTCATGCTGGGCGGGGGCCACCTCGTTGTGCTTGGTCTTGGACAGCACCCCCAGCTTCCACAGCTCCTCGTCCAGATCCTTCATGTAGGCGGCCACCCGGGGACGGATAGCGCCGAAGTAGTGGTCGTCCAGCTCCTGGGTTTTTGGGGGCTTGCTGCCGAACAGGGCCCGGCCGCACATGCGCAGGTCCTCCCGCTTGAGATACAGCTGGCGGTCGATGAGGAAATACTCCTGCTCGGGGCCGATCTGGGGAGTTACCTTATGTACATTGGTGTCGCCAAACAGATGCAGCACCTTGACCGCCTCGCGGCTGACCTCCGCCATAGAGCGCAGCAGGGGAGTCTTTTTGTCCAGGGCCTGGCCGCCGTAGGAGCAGAACACCGTGGGAATACACAGGCTGCCGTCCTTCAGAAAGGCGAAGGCGGTGGGGTCCCAGGCGCGGTAGCCCCGGGCGTCGCCGGTGGCCCGCAGGCCGCCGGAGGGGAAGCTGGAGGCGTCGGGCTCGCCCCGCACCAGTTCCTTGCCGGAGAAATCCATGATCACCCGGCCGCCGCCCACAGGGGAGATGAAGCTGTCGTGCTTCTCTGCGGTCACGCCGGTGAGGGGCTGAAACCAGTGGGTGAAGTGGGTGGCCCCGCGCTCCAGGGCCCAGGTCTTCATAGCGTCGGCGATGTCGTTGGCGGCGGACAGGGGCAGGGGCTGGCCGCTCTTCAGGCAGTCCCGCCATGTCTGCATGGCGTTATGGGAGACGTACTGCTCCATGGTGTCCTCGTTGAAGACCATAGACCCGAACAGCTCGGGGATTCTGTTTTTTTCACTCATGTTCCATACCTCCTATTAAGTTCTTACAGTTGTTACTATCTTCATGCCGGTGTTCTGATGGAAAGGACACAGACAGAATCGTCAGGTTCCGCTCTCGCCGTAGTTGGACAGCACCCGGGCGGAGGGGTCGCTCACCCGGCAGCCCTCCCAGTCCTTGTTGGGCATCCAGAAGTCCTTGACCATGGGGGCCTGACCGGGGTAGTATTTTTCAAAGATCTCCCGGTAGAGCAGGCTCTCCTTGGTAAAGGGTTGGGCGAAGGTGTACTGCTGCCTTTTTTGCTCAAATTCCTCGTCGGTATATTTGGCTTCGGCGTACTCCTTCAGGTCGTCCACCATGGAGTGCCCCACGGCGTCGGAGAAGGCCGCCTTCTGCCGCCACAGGATATCGTCGGGCAGGATGCGGTCCTCGGCAAAGGCGCGGCGCAGCAGATATTTGCCCATGTGGTAGCGGTTCATCTTCAATTGGGGATCGATGGACATGACATATTTCACAAAGTCCAGATCGCCGAAGGGGACCCGCGCCTCCAGGGAGTTGGCGGAGATGCAGCGGTCAGCCCGGAGCACATCGTACATATACAGCTCATCCACCCGCTTCTTGGCCTCCTGCTGGAAGGCGGCGGGGGAGGGGGCGAAATCGGTATATTTATAGCCGAACAGCTCGTCGCTGATCTCGCCGGTCAACAGCACCCGCACATCGGTGGTCTGGTGGATGGCCTTACAGCACAGGTACATGCCCATGCTGGCCCGGATGGTGGTGATGTCGTAGGTGCCCAGCAGGGAGATGACCTCCTCCAGACTGTCCAGCACCTGCTGCCGGGTCATGGTGACCTGGGTGTGGTCGGCGCCGATGAACTGGGCGGCCCGCCGGGCGTACTTCAGGTCGATGGGGTCCAGGTCCATACCGATGGCGAAGGTGCGGATCTTTTTGCCCAGCAGCTTGGCGGAGATGGCGCACACCAGACTGGAGTCCAGGCCGCCGGACAGGAGGAAGCCCAGGGGGGCGTCGGCGTCCAGCCGCTTATCCACGGCGGCGATCAGCTTCTCCCGGATGGTCCGGCACACGGTGTCCAGGTCGTCCGTGCTGTACCGGGGGACGGTGGTCAGGTCGGCGTAACGGACGAACTTGCCGTCGGCGTAGTAGTGGCCGGGAGGGAAGGGGCAGACCTCTTTACACAGGCCGATGAGGTTTTTGGCCTCGCTGGCGAAGATGATGCTGCCGTCGGACAGGTAGCCGTAAAACAGGGGGCGGATGCCGATGGGGTCCCGGGCGGCGATCAGGAGGTCCTTTTCGCTGTCATAGAGGATCATGGCGAACTCCGCGTCCAGCATGGAGAACATCTTCAGGCCGTACTCCCGGTATAGGGGGAGGATGATCTCACAGTCAGACTGGCTGCGGAAGGTGTACTTCTTGGAAAGCTCCTCCCGGATGGGGCGGAAGCCGTACAGCTCGCCGTTGCACACCACCATGTCGTCTCCCAGGTGGAAGGGCTGCATGCCCTCCTCCGTCAGACCCATGATGGCCAGACGGTGGAAGCACAGCATACCGGAGCCTGCGGGCTCCATCCGGGACTGGTCAGGCCCCCGGGACAGGGTGCGGTCAAAAAAGGGTTTGACCGCTTCAGGCGTAAGGATGGGGGAAGTAAATCCCATAATTGAACACATAAAAAGCACCTCCGAATAGTGACAGCGACTCCTAATCATTTTAGGACGAATCGCTGCGTATCCGTGGTGCCACCTAATTTGCTGAAAATCAGCCGCTCACAGGGTTCTGA
>CAJMQD010000175.1 GCA_905215425.1 uncultured bacterium | reverse complement strand
GCCGCGATGGAGACTGAGGAAGGCATCTGCACGAAGTACACCGTCTCCGGTTCTGTCTACTTCAACCGCATGAAGGAGCTGGGCCTGTACACCACCGAGATCGCTGAGATCAAGGCTAAGGTTGAGAAGGACGGCCTGACCGGCGTCTTCTCCCAGAAGCTGGCCTAAGCTTTACTCCCCTTCGTATTACAAAGCAATCCCGCTTCCGAACCTTCGGAAGCGGGATTGTTTTTTCCTATCATAATTGAGAACGCCCCGGACCGTCAGGTCCGGGGCGTCTGTATATCCCTTACTTCAGGGACTTGACGATCTCCTTGCCGAAGCCGCCCAGCGTGTCGTTGCGGTAAGACACCAAGATACCGGGCATCAAACCGCCGATCAGGGACTTGACGACCTCCTCCTCATAGCCCTCGCCCAGCAGCTTCTTCTCCAGCTCCACGGCGGCCACCAGGGCGGCGCGGCTGGCCTCGGAGTTCAGATAGGGCACCTTATCCCACTGACCCACGGCTACGTTCAGGCCAGGCAGGCACTCCTTCACCTTCTGCACCGTCTCCTCATCCTCCTGGCTGAGCAGCACCAGGGCCTCCAGCCCCTTGGACAGGCCGACCGCAGAGCCCAGCAGCTTGCTCTCCATCAGCTTCAGCTGGGGATAGGCCGCCCGCATCTCCTGGGGGATCTGCCACTTGGTGGGGAAGTCCAGCACGATGGTGCCGGTGGGCAAAACCGGGCAAATCGCGTCCATAACGCTCTGGCAGGCCGCAGGAGGAACCGCCAGGGCCACCACGTCGCACTTGGCCGCATCCTTCAGGTCGTTGGAATAACCCAGTTCTGCCTTGGCAAAGCACTCAGGGCACTGGGGCCGGGTGTCAATAATCATGCGCTGACAAGATGAGGCGTTGAACAACTGCTGGCCGAGCTGGCCGCCGCCAATGATGGCAAATTTCATGGGGCATTCCTCCCTATTTTAATGTGATTTAACTATACCATGGTTTCCACATCTTGTAAAGGAAAAACGAAGGCTTTCCACCGCAGTCTCCACTGCCCGCTTTGCCGGCCCGCCTCCCCCGTCGGCGCACGGATTTAAGACGTCGCCGTCCCTCCCGCGCACCGCTATGGAACCGCACGCCCGCTCCTTCCCATCCCAGGACAAAGGTTTTTCAATTTTGAGAAAAAATATTAGATTTGAGAAGCTGAATTTGAGCCTCTGCCGAATCCTGCCGGATTTTTTCAGGCGCCTCCGGCCCGATCCTGTTTTTTACCGGCTAAAACGGGAAATTTTCCGCCCCGAAACGTCAGAAATAAAATATTTTTAATTATTTCCGCTCTCGGCCTCATTTTGGCACGTCAATTGCTTATTATATAAGGCAAATGCGAAACTTAGGCCGGTTTCAGTCCGGAACCAAGACAGAGCACGAATATCAATGGTAAGAGAAGGAGCGTATTACAATGACTAAAACTGAGACCCTGATCGCGATTTTGAAGGATCAGGTTGTTCCCGCCCTGGGCTGCACCGAGCCCGGCGCCGTAGCTTACGCTGTTGCCCGCGCAAAAGAACTGCTGGACGGCCAGGTAGATTCTATGGTAGTATATGTGGACAAGAACGTGCTGAAGAACGGCATGGGCGTCGGCATCCCCGGCACCCCCGAGCGCGGCATTGTCTTCGCCTGCGCCCTGGCTCTGGTCATCGGCAAGTCCGAGAACAAGCTGGAGGCCCTGAAGGGCGCCACCCCTGAGACCATCGACGAGGCCCGCAAGATCGCCGCCAGCGGCTGCATTGACCTGCGCCTGAAGGAGGACGCCCCCGGCCTGTATATCTCCGTGGACGCCAAGGGCAAGGCCGGCGACAGCCGTGTGATCATCGAGGGCACCCACACCAACCTGTGCTACGAGGCCGTGAACGGCAAGGTTCTGAAGGAGAGCACCACTCCCGTCAAGTGCGACGACGGCGAGGCCGGCTCCGGCATCCGCGAGGAGATCCGCAACTACAACATCCAGGACCTGGTGGACTTCGCCAACACCGTCTCTGATGAGGACATCGCCTTCATGCAGGACGGCATCGACATGAACATGACCATCGCCAGCGACGCCATCGAGCGCGGCCTGAGCATCTGCAGCACCATGCTGAAGAAGGACTCCAGCCTGGCCGGCAAGGCGAAGGCCTACACCGCCGCCGGCAGCGAGAACCGTATGTCCGGCAGCCCCCTGCCCGTTATGAGCAGCGCGGGCAGCGGCAACCACGGCATCACCGCCATCATCCCCATCACCGTGATCGGCACCGGCCTGGGCATCGACATTAAGAAGATCCGCCGCGCCGTGGCTCTGAGCCATCTGGTGACCAACTATATTAAGGTATTCCTGGGCCCCCTGTCCCCTGTCTGCGGCTGCGGCGTGGCCGCCGGTGTGGGCGCTGCCGCCGGTCTGACCTATATGCAGGGCGGCGATGTGGAGCAGATCAAGGCCGCCATCAACAACATGAGCGCCGGTATCACCGGTATGCTGTGTGACGGCGCCAAGATGGGCTGCAGCATCAAGGTCTCCTGCGCTGCCTCCGCTGCCATCGACGCCAGCAACCTGGCTCTGAACCACGTGGAGATCCCCTCTGACAACGGCATCCTGAGCAGCAAGCCCGAGCTGACCATGCAGAACATCGCCACCGTGTCCGTGAAGGGTATGGACCACACCGACAACGTGATTCTGCAGCTGATGCTGAACCGCACCTGATTCCCTTTGTTATCACCCGGCGGAGCAAACACGCCCGCCGGTGATATAAAAAAGAAACAAAAAGGAAGGAAAGAAAACAATGAAAAAGATTCTCTCTCTCGTCCTTGCCTCTGCCATGGTCCTGAGCCTGGCTGCCTGCGGCAAGAAGGACGAACCCTCCAAGTCCGGCTCCCAGTCCACCAGCACTTCTAAGTCCGAGCAGACCCAGTACACCCCGGGCCAGTTCAAGCTGAAGCTGGGCACCGTCACCAGCGGCACCCACCCCTGGGTCCAGACCGCTAACTGGATGAAGGAGCAGCTGGCTGAGCGCAGCAACGGCGCCATCGAGCTGTCCGTCTACGAGGGCGGCCAGCTGGGTAAGGACGAGGCCGAGTTCACCGACATGGGCCTGGGCACCCAGGACATGATGATCGGCGGCCTGACCAGCATCTCCTCCTTCATCCCCGAGACCACCGCTATGATCCTGCCTTACCTGTACCCCTCCCGCGACGTCTATGAGTCCACCCTGACCGTGGGCGGCCCCGTCTTCAACTACGTGCAGGGCAAGTTCGACGAGTACAACTTCGGCGTGAAGCTGCTGGGCATGTGCAACAGCGGCGCCCGCTACCTGTTCTCCGTCAAGCAGGTCAGCAGCCTGGCCGACCTGAAGGGCATGAAGATGCGTATTACCACCAACGTCACCGATAACGACATCTGGTCCGCTCTGGGCACCCTGCCCACCGCTATGGGCTTCAACGACATCTACAACGCCGCTCAGAGCCACACCGTCGACGCTTTCGAGTGCACCCTGGGCTCCTACAAGTCCAGCGCTCTGTACGAGGTCGCTCCTTACATGGCCGTCACCCAGCATCAGTACACCCCCAGCCACATCTCCATCAGCACCATGAC
>CAJMQD010000174.1 GCA_905215425.1 uncultured bacterium | reverse complement strand
GGAAGACATCTGGAACATGTTCTGCCGCAGAACACTGCCCGGAGGTGATCATCCTCTCGCTATCTCAGATGTGATCGAGCTTTATGATGTCGATGGAAGCGCATTCTACTATGTGGACAAGCGGGAAATCGTCTCTGTGGACTTCACTCCAGTCATCCATGAAAACATGAACACACCGGAGCCGTCCAGAAAGGATGGATCAGATCAAAGACTGTTTCAAAAGCTGGAACAGGAGTACCTTGCTTATTTGGAACCGCTGCGCTCCGCCGCCCTATCGGAGCTTCTGGAAAAGGCTGGCGAGATTGCCGATACACAGGCAGTGTATCGCTGCCTGTGTGAAAACACTGGCCTGTCAACAGAACAGAAGGAAAAGCTGGCCACACTGGAACAGCCACTCCAGGCCATCCGGGATCGCTGGCGCCAGACGCATCCTACCCCAGAGCCGGAGCTGCTGGAGGCTTGTGAGGCGCTTACAACCTCACAGCAGCAGTCTGAGGAAACACCCGCGCTTTCCATGACCCTATGATTCCAGGGCAGCCGTGGGCTGTCCATTTTTTATAAGGAGGAACGCTACATGAAGTATCTGAAAAACGCTGTCCATTCCATGAAAGAGCTGCCTGTTTCTCTCCGCGCCGCCCTGTCCAATCGCAGCGGAGAGGGTTATGTGGACACCGCCGTGAAGATTCTGATGGCGGTAGTCATCGGTGCTCTGGTGCTGGCTGGGCTGTACGCCCTGTTTGACGACACCGTTATGCCCACCCTGACCCGGCGCATCCAGGAGATGTTTAACTACGCCGGCTGATCCCGGCCAGAAAAAGAAAGGAGCAGCGTATGTCGAAAACCGTACAGAAGTCTGGCGCCCAGCCTGCTGTCCGGCAGGACAGCCACGCCGTCTATCCCACTCATTACTCAGTGAAAATCCACTCCCTGCGCCCGGAGGGAAGCTGCCGTGCCACCGCCTCGGTCAACATCAACGGCTGCTTTGCCGTCCGAGGCATCAAGGTCATGGACAGCTCCAAGGGGCTGTTTGTCTCCATGCCCAGCTACAGGGCCGGAAACGGTGAGTACAAGGATATCTGTTTTCCCTGCACCAAAGAGGCCAGAGCAGAGTTTGATTCGGCTGTTCTGGATGCCTACCAGCAGGCTCTTGTGCAGGCCCAAGCTCCGAATCAGAGAGGTCTGGAAGCGCCGGACCCTACCAAGGGGCCGGCGTATGATGCCGGCCCTGCCATGAATATGTGACTGCAGAATAAGGAGGAAAATACCATGAAGAATCGGATGAATAAGCTGGCAGGCAAGATGAACAGCATGATGATCTGTGCCCATGCAGCCCTGACGGACCGGAGAGGTGAGGGCTATGTGGATACCGCTGTGAAGATCCTGATGGCGGTGGTCATCGGCGCTCTGGTGCTGGCTGGCCTGTATGCGCTGTTTGGCGATGTGGTCATGCCCACCCTGACAGAGCGGATCCAGGAGATGTTTGATTATGCCGGATAATCCTCTATGGATGTTCCGGCCATTCCTCTCACCCGCGCCGCTGCCACTGGAAGTCATCTCACAACTGCAGGAACCAATGAAAGCCCTCCAAATGTGGCTGTTTTTCTCCCTGCTTTTGGTTGGCGCCATCTTCGACTGCCAGAAACGCCTGATCCCAAACACACTCTGTGCCCTGATTACCATGGTGGGGCTGCTGGTCTTTCATCCGGCCCAGTTGATGGGCCCGCTGGCGGCCTTGCCTCTGTTGGCTGCGGCGATGCATAAGCCCGGTTCCATAGGCGGCGGTGACATCAAGTTCACCGCCGCCTCCGGCTTTGTACTGGGAATTACAGACGGCTTGTGGGGCATGGCGCTTGGCCTTGCCCTTGCCGCACTGTTTTATGCAATCAACTGGAGCACACAGAAGTTTCGAAGAAGAAAGTGCGCGGCGCCCAGCCAGACAGCCTTGCCTCTGGTGCCGTTCCTTTCCTTTGGATTTGCTATCATTTACATTTTGAATTATGGAGGAACGCTATGAAGAAGCTGAATAAAAAGGCCATTCTCACCATCACCGGCATTGCCTTGCCCCTGGGGGCTGCCGCTATCCTGATTCCCAGGCTGCGTAAGCGCCGCCGCTGCAAGCGGACCAGCGCCTGACCGGGCGGCATTCATTCCGCCATTCCCATAACAAATCTTGACTGAGGAGGACCTGCCAATTATGAGTCTGTTCAAAAATCGAACCGTTGTCGGTGTTATCTGCATCCTGCTCTCTCTGGTGATCTGCTTTGGTGTGACGCCTCTTTTCAATAAGAGTGTCAGCCAGAAAGAACAGATCATCCGGGTAACTCAGCCAATTCTGGCTGGTGAGGAGATCACTGCCGATATGGTGCAGGCTGTAGAAGTGGGCGGCTATAACCTGCCCGAAAATGTGATCCGCCTGAAGGAAAATGTCGTGGGAAAGTTTGCCACCGCTGACCTGGCCGCAGGCGACTATATCATCAACACTAAAGTATCTGACGAGCCTGCCGCTGACAACGCCTACCTGTACAATCTGGATGGAAGCCAGCAGGCCATGTCCATCACCATCAAAAGTTTTGCTACTGGTCTGTCCGGCAAGCTGCAGAGCGGAGATATTGTTTCCGTAGTGGCTCCGGATTTCAAAAAGCAGGGCCAGACCGTCATCCCACCCGAGCTGAAATATGTAGAGGTCATCAGTGTCACCGCCTCCTCCGGCTATGACGCCAATACCGGCGAGGCACCCTCCGAAGACGATGAGCGGGAGCTGCCCTCCACAGTAACGCTGCTGGTTTCCCCGGAGCAGAGCCGCGTGCTGGCGGAGCTGGAGGCTGACGGTAAGCTGCACCTGACCCTGGTCTATCGTGGGTCCCGCGAAAATGCCGACCGGTTCCTGGCGGGGCAGAATGAGGTGATTGCCAAGATGTATCCCCCTGAGCCTGCCGGAGAGGACTCTTCCAGCGACAGTGCGCAGCCTGACTCTACAGAAACGGAGGATGCAGAGGTTCCGGATGCTGGATCGACGGATGAAAGCGAGGCTTCCTGATGCTGAAATTTAAGAAAAACGGTATTTTCTCCCGCTCTGCCAGCGAGGAAGCCACAGCCTCGGAGCTTCAGGAGGGCGGCGTAGTGGCCGTCTGGGGCAGCCCCGGCAGCGGCAAGACTACCATGGCGGTGAAGATCGCCAAATATCTGGCGGACAAAAAGAGAAATGTTGTCCTGCTCCTGTGTGATATGACTGCCCCCATGCTGCCCTGTATTTGCCCGGCGTCTGAGCTGGAGTGTGAGCGGTCGCTGGGAAGCGTACTGGCCGCTGCCCATGTGACCGAAAACCTGGTCAAGAACAATCTCATTACCCACAAAAGGCTGGGATACCTGACCATTCTGGGGATGCTCAAGGGCGAAAACGAGTACACCTATCCTCCCTATGGTGAAGCGCAGGCCAGAGAACTCATCGATTGCTTGCGTGAAATCGCCCCCTATGTGGTGATCGATTGCGGCAGCTACATTGCCAATGACATCCTCTCCGCCGTGGCGCTGATGGAGGCAGACTCCGTCCTGCGGCTGGCCAATGCAGACCTTAAGAGCATCAGCTATCTCTCCAGCCAGCTTCCTCTGCTGAAAGACGCC
>CAJMQD010000173.1 GCA_905215425.1 uncultured bacterium | reverse complement strand
ATAGCGGGAGAGGATAATATCCCGCTTGAAGTCTGAGGGTGTGTGGAGAATGAACTTGTCCTCATCCAGGGACAAGGCCACCGTGTCGTCAAACCAGGTGTGAATGGTGGTGGCGGTCATGTCCGCTTCCATGAGGGAGAGCACTTTGGACCAGATATCCGCGGCGGAATTCATCGCGGGACCTCCCTTTTTTTGTAGTGTCCATATCTAATTAATTATATCAAAAAAACCGGTTGGAGGCAACGGTTTTCCACCTATACATTATTTATAAATATAACCCAGCCTCAGGCAGAATAGACAACCACAATATCTTGTATGGAAGGGGAAATCCTTGTCATAGACTGAAAAAAGAAGAAAAAAGGTGGTTGACAGGGGATAAAAATATAGGCTATAATAACGATTGCGTCCTGAAAACAAGGGAGACGTATATTCTGACGACCGCGGCCGGTCAAAACGGCCGTTGTGGTAGACGGGCTCAGCCCGTTTTATGCCGCGTACAGGAGGTGTACAGAGATGAAGCGTACCTATCAGCCCAAGAAGCTCCAGCGCTCCAAGGAGCATGGCTTCCGTAAGCGCATGGCCACCCGGAATGGCCGGAAGGTGCTGGCCCGCCGCCGTGCGAAGGGCCGCGCTCGCCTGACCTACTAAGGCAGATGCAGGCAGAACCGGAATAGAGCGTCATCAAGGGGCGGGGGAGCATTCCCACCGCCCCTGTAGTGCATACGCAAAAATTCCGCCTCAATGTCCGAAAGTGGGGTACCTTTTTTGAAGTTTACCGTCACCATCAAACGAAATCATGAATTCCAGCGCCTTTACCACAAGGGAAAGAGCGCGGTTACGCCCTATCTGGCCCTCTACTGTCGGAAAAACCGGCGTATGGAGAACCGGCTGGGCTTGACGGTAGGCAAAAAGGTGGGCGGCGCTGTGACCCGGAACCGGGTCCGCCGCCGCGTCCGGGAGATCTACCGGCTCCATGAAGGACAGCTCCGTCCCGGTTACGATATCGTGGTGGTAGCCAGGGTCAAGGCAGCCTTCGCCACGTACCGCCAGTTGGAGCGGTCCTTTCTTTCCCTTGCGGACAAGCTGGGGCTGAAGGCCAGGGAGGCGGGAGAGCCGTGAAGGCACTGCTGCTGAAGCTGATCCGGTTTTACCGAAGCAACCTGTCGCCCGCCCGGCCGCCCTGCTGCCGTTTTATTCCCACCTGTTCGGCCTATGCCTTGGAGGCGGTGGAAAAGTACGGCGCGTGGAAGGGCGGATGGCTGGCACTCAGGCGTATCCTGAAATGTCAGCCCTTCCATAAGCAAAAGAGCATCGAGTATGATCCGGTGCCCTGACTCCTCTTCTAAAATATTGTGTGGAGGACCCTAAATGGATATTTGGTACTACATTCTCACCCCCTTTACCTGGCTGCTCCAGCTGTTTTATAACATCACCGGCAGCTATGGCTTTGCTCTGATCTTCTTCGCCGTTGTGGTGAAGCTGATCCTGTTCCCCTTCTCGCTCAAGGGAAAGAAGAGCATGATCCAGATGAATATGCTCTCCGGCAAGATGCAGCAGATCCAGAAAAAGTATGCCAATGATAAAGAGCGGCAGAATCTGGAGATTCAAAAGCTCTATGAGAAAGAAAAGGTCAACCCCATGGGAGGTTGCCTGTGGTCTTTTCTTCCCATTTTGGTGCTGTTTCCCCTGTATGCCATCATCCGTCAGCCGCTGAAGTACATGATGGGCCTCAACGGCGAACAGATCTCCGCCGTGGCCGACGCCCTGAACTGGGCCACCATTTCCATTGAAAACGGCTGGGTCAAGAACGTGGCTGAGGGCGCGGTCAACGCTTTCAGCAATACGGGCTACAACCAGCTTTTCCTGGCCTCTCTCATCAATCCGGAAAACCTCTCTGCCGCTCAGGCCGCGGTAGGTGAGGGCGCCGCAAAGATGTTTGCGATGAACTTCCAGTTCCTCGGCCTGGACCTCTCTCAGGTGCCCAACGCCAAGTTCTGGGTCAACGGCATCAGCTGGGGCAGCATAGGGCTGTTCCTCATCCCTGTGATTTCCGCTGTTACAGGCCTTCTGTTCTCCATCATCTCCATGCGGACCAATCAGATGAACAGCCTGTCCCAGAATGCCCAGCAAAACTCCACCAACCGTATGATGATGATCATGAGTCCCCGGATGTCCCTGTGGATCGGTTTTATCATGCCTGCCGGTCTGGGCGTGTACTGGGTGGTGAACAACCTGCTGTCTCTGCTGCAGGAGTTTGTGGCGGGTAAAATTCTGAAAAAGGATTATGAGGCCGCTGCCGCGGCCCGCGCCGAACAGGAGCGCCTGGAGAAGGAAGAGGAGAAGAAAAGGCGCCGGGAGGCCGCGGAGCGGAAAGCCCAGGCGCTGGCTGAGGCCAAGACCAATAAGGGTAAGAAAAAGGCCGCCGCGGTGGAAAAGAAGAAGAGCGACGCCTCTGTAATCGAGGTGAGCCGTGTGGGCATTCGCTCCTATGCCCGGGGCCGGGCGTATGACCCCTATCGCTACAGCCCCGACGGGCCGACCCTTTACAAGGATCCGGGAGCCCCCATCGATGAGAACGCCGTGGAGGCCGCTCTGGAGAAAAAATCGGACAAGCTGCAAGAGGCGGCTTTGGAGGCCGCCGCCGATGAGATGATCGCAGAGGAGCTTGTGGAGGAGAAGACTCCGGAAGCTCCCGACGAGAATCCCGTTTCCGAAAGCGCTGTCGAGGAAAACGGGACCGATTCTGAGGACCCCTGGGCCAAGCTGGATGAGGAAATCGAGGAGATCCAGAAGCCTGAGGGACGGGAATGACCCCAACATAAGGAGAAGAGAAGACCTATGTTGAAGTATATTGAGTGTACTGGAAAAAATGAGGAAGAAGCCATTGCCGCCGCGCTGCGGCAGTTGGGTCTGGATCGGGACGAGGTGTCCGTGGAGGTCCTGGAGCGGGCCAAGAGTGGTTTTTTGGGCATTGGAGGCAGCCCCGCAAAGATCAAAGTGACCTATGAGGTGCCCGACGAGCCGGTCCCTGTCCCTGTTGTGGAGAAGAAGCCTGCTTCGACCGCGGAAAAGGAGCCGGATCCTGCGGTCGAAAGGGCGGAGGACACGGCCGCTCCCGCCGATTTGACCTCTCAGACGACGGCTGCCCCGGAGGAGTTGGGGGACAAGGCTGAATCCATTGATCGCTTTCTCACCGGCCTGATGGCCCACATGGAGGTGGAGGCCACTCCGAAGATCACTATGGGGGAGGACGGCAGCTACAAGGTGGAGCTGGTGGGTGAGAACCTGGGGGCTCTCATCGGGCGCCGGGGCGAGACGCTGGACGCGATTCAACAGCTCACCAGTTACGCGGTGAACCGCGGAGCGTCCAAGCGCAGTCGCATCCATGTGGATGCGGAAAACTACCGGGCCAAGCGGGAGGAATCCCTGGAGCGTCTGGCCAGAAAGGTGGCGGGCAAGGTGGTGAAGTACCGCCGGAACGTGACGTTAGAGCCCATGAACGCCTATGAGCGCCATGTGATCCATACGGCCCTTCAGGATTATCCAGACGTGACGACCTACTCCACCGGCACCGAACCCAACCGCCGCACGGTGGTGGCGTACAGCCGGGGCGAGCACCGCTAACTCAGA
>CAJMQD010000172.1 GCA_905215425.1 uncultured bacterium | reverse complement strand
AATCCCCCTCCCCAGCCGCAGATAAGAAGAAGTCACTGGAGACCGACATGGCCCAGAACGAGAAGGCCTACGGCAAGGGTTCCATCATGCGCCTGGGCGACAACGCCGACATCGTGGTGGAGGCCATCCCCACCGGCTCCCTGTCCCTGGATCTGGCCCTGGGCATCGGCGGCGTCCCCCGGGGGCGCATCATCGAAATCTACGGCCCCGAGTCCTCCGGTAAGACCACCCTGGCCCTCCACATCGTGGCCGAGGCCCAGAAGCGGGGCGGCGAGGTGGCCTTCATCGACGCCGAGCACGCGCTGGACCCCACCTATGCCCGGGCGCTGGGGGTGGATATCGACTCCATGCTGATCTCTCAGCCGGATACCGGTGAGCAGGGCCTGGAGATCTGTGAGGCTCTGGTGCGCTCCGGCGCCATCGACGTGGTAGTGGTGGACTCCGTGGCCGCGCTGACCCCTCGGGCCGAGATCGAGGGCGACATGGGCGACAGCCATGTGGGTCTGCTGGCCCGGCTGATGAGTCAGGCCCTGCGGAAGCTGGCCGGCTCTATCGCCAAGACCAACTGTATCGTCATCTTCATCAACCAGCTGCGGGAGAAGGTGGGCGTCATGTATGGCAACCCCGAGGTGACCACCGGCGGCCGGGCGCTGAAGTTCTACTCCTCTGTGCGTATCGATGTGCGCCGGATCGAGGCCATCAAGAACGGCACTGAGATCGTGGGCAGCCGTACTCGGGCCAAAATTGTGAAGAACAAGGTGGCGCCCCCCTTCCGGGAGGCGGAGTTTGAGATCATGTACGGCGAGGGTATCTCCAAGTGGGGCGAGCTGATCGACCTGGCGGTGAAGCTGGATCTGATCCAGAAGTCCGGCTCCTGGTTCTCCATGGGTGAAATGCGCCTGGGCCAGGGCCGCGATGCGGTGAAGCAGTACCTGAAGGACAACCCCGAAATGGCAGAGAGCATCGAGGCGCAGGTCCGGGCCAATGCCTATCAGCTGATGAGCAAGCAGTCCCAGATCGCGGCCAAGGCTGCGGGACGTGCGGTGGACGTGTCTGCCGACGACTTCGAGGACGGCGGCGAGGAATAAGCCGTGGTCATCCAGGAGCTGAAGCCCTCCCAGCGGATCAAGGGCCGGTGGCTGGCGGTGCTGGAGGACGGTTCCATTTTGCGGATAGGGGAAAATCAGGTCGTTGATTTTGCCCTGTACGCAGGGAAGGAATTGTCGGAAGAGGAGGCCGAGGCGCTGCAGGGCAGCGCCCAGCGCCAGCAGCGGAAAGAAAAAGCTTTGGAGCTGCTGGCACGAAAGCCGCAATCCCGCTGGGAACTGGAGAAAAAGCTGGCCCAGTGGGGGGCGGAGGAGGACGAGGTCCAGACGGTCGGTGACCGCATGGAGCAGCTGGGATACCTCAATGACGCCGAATATGCCGCCCGGGTGGTGCGCCATTACAGCGCCAAGGGGTTCGGCCCGGGCAAGCTGCGGGACGAGCTGTACCGCCGGGGAGTGCCACGGGACCTGTGGCAGGAGGCCATGGACCAGGCGGAGGACCCCGCCCAGTCCATAGACGCCTTTGTGGCCAAAAAACTGGCGGGGAAGACTGTGGACCGGCAGACCCTGAAAAAAGTTTCCGATGCCTTGGCCCGCCGGGGCTACCGCTGGCCGGATATCAACGACGCCCTGCGCCGCTATGGCGCGGAGACGGAAGAGAAATTTTGAAGCCATCTTCTTTAAAAGCTATAAATTAAAATAACAGGAGCGATAGCAATGCCTTATAAAATCGCCTTTGTCTCGTTGGGCTGCGCCAAAAATCTGGTGAATACAGAGCAGATGATGGCCCTGTGCCGCAAGGCGGGACACACCGTCACCGGCGACCCCGAGGGGGCCGACGTGGCTGTTTTAAATACCTGCGGCTTTATTGAATCCGCCAAGAGCGAGGCCATTGAGAACATTCTGGAGCTGGCCCAGCTGAAGGAGCAGGGCCAGCTGAAGAAGCTGCTGGTCACTGGCTGCCTGACCCAGCGTTACGCCGATGAGATCCGCACGGAACTGCCCGAGGTGGACGGTATGCTGGGCACCGGAAGCTACACGGAGGTGGTCTCCGCCGTAGAGGAGCTGATGGCCGGACAGAAGGCCGAGCACTTTGCGGGGATCAATACCACCTATGAGGACGGGGAGCGCATAGTGACGACCCCTTCCTACACCGCCTATCTGAAAATTGCAGAGGGGTGCAGCAACGGCTGTGCCTTCTGCATCATCCCCAAGCTGCGGGGGCGCTACCGCAGCCGGACCATGGAGGCGGTGCTGAAGGAGGCCGGAGAGCTGGCGGCCAGCGGGGTGAAGGAGCTGATCGTCATTGCGCAGGACATCACCCGGTACGGCTTGGACCTGAAGGACGGAACTACCCTGGCCGGTCTGCTGCGGGAGCTGTGCAAAATGGACTTCCACTGGATCCGCCTGCACTACCTGTACCCCGAGGTCATTACGGATGAGCTGATCGAGGTGATGGCCCATGAGCCCAAGATCCTCCACTATTTAGATATCCCCATTCAGCACGCCAACGACGGTATCCTGAAGGCCATGCGGCGGCATACCAGCCGGGGCGAGATCGAGGTGCTGTTCGATAAGCTGCGGGCTGCCATGCCCGACCTGGTGATCCGCACCTCTCTCATCTGCGGCCTTCCCGGCGAGGGAGAGGCGGAGTTCGAGGAACTGTGCGACTTCCTGCGGCAGCAGAAGCTCCAGCGGGCGGGAGTGTTCCAGTTTTCTCCGGAGGAGGGGACCTTGGCCCAGCGGATGGAGAACCAGGTTGAAGCTGAACTGGCAGCCCGCCGGGTGGAATTGGTGGTGGACTTGCAGTCCCGGATCATGGACGCCTATAACGAACAGCGGCTGGGTACGGTGATGGAGGTCCTGTGCGAGGGGTTTGATCACGAACAGGGCTGCTTTGTGGGACGGACTTATGCCGACTCCATCGACATCGACGGCCATGTGTACTTTACCGCCGCCGGACTGATCCCCGCCGGGGAGTTTGTCAATGTGCGCATCACCGGGACTCAGGACGGCGACCTGACCGGCGAGATCGAGGAATAAAGAGAGGTGTACCCCAATGAATACCGCCAATAAGCTCACCCTTCTGCGGGTCGTGATGATCCCTGCCTTTTTGCTGGTGCTGTATCTTGATATCCCCGGAGCCAATTATTGGGCTTTAGTGATTTTTGCGCTGGCCAGCATTACGGACACTCTGGACGGATATATTGCCCGGCACTACAATCAGGTGACGGATTTTGGTAAGTTCATGGACCCTCTGGCGGATAAATGCCTGGTGGTGGCGGCCATGCTGTGGTTTGTTCAGGTAGGGCAGATGCCCGCCTGGGCTGTGCTGGTGGTCGTGGTGCGGGAGTTTGCCGTGTCCGGACTGCGGATGATCGCGGCGGACAAGGGCCGCGTCATCGCTGCGGGCTGGTCCGGCAAGGTCAAAACGGCCTCTACCATGGTGTGCATCGTACTGATGCTGCTGCCCATTCCCAAGGAGCTGAATACGATCTGCGTGGCCGTGATCGTTCTGACCACCCTTTACTCCGGCGTGGAGTACTTTACCAAGAATTTTGACGTGTTGGCCAATGTGAAATAAGACGT
>CAJMQD010000171.1 GCA_905215425.1 uncultured bacterium | reverse complement strand
AGGGAGAGGGTCCGGTAGTGGGTCCGGGCCGGCTTGCCGTCGGCGCGCACCATCTGCTCCATAAGGGAGCCGGGCTTTGGTCCGATGGGGGCGTCGATCACGCCCGCCGGGGGTTGGGGCACCCCCTGACAGATCGCCAGATAGGTGCGTTGAAAGCCGGAGGTGTGGAGCTGATTTTTCAGCACCTCCTGTGCGTGGGGGTGTTTGGCCGCCACCAGCAGGCCTGTGGTCCCCCGATCCAGGCGGTGAACAGGGTGGAAATCCGACGGCTCCCCCTTAGAATCGTAATAATCCAACAGGAAATTACCGATTGTATCATAAAAATGTCCGGGTCCGGGATGGACGGATACTCCGGCGGACTTGTTTAAAACGATCATGTCCCCATCCTCATAGACGATGTCCAGAGGGCCGGGGCGGGGGACAATGCCGCTGCGCCGCTGTTCGTCGGACAGGCGAACGGACAGCACCTCTCCGTCCTGCGGGCAGTATCGGGTGGTTACCCGGCGGCCGTCCGCCAGGATGCCGTCCTCCAGCCATTTGATCCGCCGCACCACCGTCCCGGACAGGCCCATGTGCTTTTTCAGCAGCGTATCGACCTTGACCCCCGCCAGCTCCGGCGTCACCCTCAGCTCCAGCCGCCGCACCTTGGATGCTTCCACAATTCGTCCTCCTGCCCCTTGTTGTTTTCCACAGTATAACATAAAATTGTGGATAACCTCAATAGGGTTGGAATTCTCCCGGTGTCCCCCAATGCCATTAAGTTAAGGGCTTTGTCATTGCGAGCCAGTCCGCAGACTGGCGCGGCAATCCGTTTTCTCTGACGTTTTGAATACGGATTCCCACGGCAGTGACATCGGTCACTGCCTCGGAATGACAGGTTTCTCTTAACTGAATGACATTGCGGTGTCCCCTCGGCTTTTTCTTTTCTTTTTCCTGTGGTGTGTGTATAATAAAAACAGTTACAAGGGAGGGTGCTCCATGTTCAAGCATAAACAGGCAAAAATTCCCCCCGCTGTCCCCAAGGACAAGCTGGGCATTTATATTCATATCCCTTTCTGCCGCAGCAAGTGCGACTACTGCGACTTTTATTCCCTGTCCGGCCGGGAGAACCGCATGGACGACTACCAGAAGGCGCTGTTGGCCCATCTGAAAGAGACCGCTCCCCTGGCCAAGGGCATCCCGGTGGATACCATTTATTTCGGGGGCGGAACGCCCAGCTATTACGGTGAAAAACGCTTGAAGCAGCTGCTTCATACGGTGCAGAAGCTTTACACCGTGGAGCAGGACGCCGAGATCACCACCGAAGCAAATCCGGACAGCGTGGACGCCAGAATGCTCGTCCATCTCCGCCGGGCGGGGTTCAATCGCCTGTCCCTGGGGTATCAGTCTGCCTGTCCCGCTGAGCTTACCGCCATCCACCGTATCCACACCCGGGAGGAGGCGGACGCCGCCGTTCAGGCCGCCCGGAAGGCAAAATTTAAAAATCTGTCCTTGGATCTGATTTACGGCCTGCCCGGGCAGACCATGGACAGCTGGCAGCAGTCCGTGGAGCATATCCTCACCCTGGAGCCGGAGCATCTGTCCTGCTATGGGCTGAAGGTGGAGGAGGGCACCCCTTTGGCCCGCCGGGTGGAGCAGGGGGAACAGCTGCCCGATGACGACGCCCAGGCCGACCTGTATCTGTGGACGGTAGCGCGGTTGGCCAAAGCCGGCTATGAACAGTATGAGATCTCCAATTTTTCAAAACCGGGCCTTCCCTCCAGGCATAACCTGCGCTATTGGCTCACCCGGCCCTATATCGGCTTCGGTCCCGGGGCCCACTCCGATTTCGGCGGGCGGCGATACTCCTTCGTCCGGGATCTGGATGCCTACATCGCCGGTGTGCTCCATGGGGGCAGCTTGCTGGACAGCGATGAAGTGATCCCGGATAAAGAGCGCAGCGGAGAATATCTGATGCTACGCCTGCGGACCGCTCAGGGGATCGAGGAGTGGGAGTACCGCCGGAAATTTTTCATGGACTTTGACCCCATCCGGCAGCGGCTGGAGCAGTTTGCCGCTCAGGGCTGGGCAGAGCAGACGCCCCAGGGCCGCTGGCGGCTGACGCCCAAGGGGTTTCTGGTGTCCAACCAACTGATCGGCGACCTTCTGGAGCGGCAGGAGCAGGCCGCCCTGCGGGATCTGCTGCCCCGGGTGCGGGAGGAGTTTTCCGGGCGTCAAAAATAAACATATCCCGATGGAACAGGGCCGCAGAAATATTTCCGCTAATTATGTAAAACAGATTGCTTTTGGGATATACTGATGATATAATATGTGCGGTTTTCTGCGCCCTTTTTTAACATGAGGGTGCAAGCCGGGATAAAATGATTTTTTCGGCCCCTGGCCGTTCATTGATAGCCTTTATAAGGAAGGTGCTTTGCTTGTATAAATATCAGATTCGCGGTGGCCGTCCCCTCCACGGCACCATTGAGATCAGCGGCGCCAAAAATGCCGCAGTGGCAATTCTTCCCGCTGCCCTGCTGGTAGAGGGCGTCTGCCGCATCGAGAATATTCCCCAGATCAGCGATGTCTCTTTGATCCTCCAGATCCTTCGGGATCTGGGGGCGGATGTGCGCACCGTCAACCGCACTACCATGGACATTGACTGCTCCAATATCCGCAACCGTCAGGTGCCTTACGAGCTGGCCCGCAAGATCCGCGCCAGCTATTATCTGGTGGGCGCTCTGCTGGGCCGCTTCGGCTGGGCCGAGGTGCCGCTGCCCGGCGGCTGCGATCTGGGCGCGCGGCCCATCGACCAGCACATTAAGGGCTTTGTGGCTATGGGGGCCGAAGTAGATGTGCACAGCGGCCTGGTGTGCGCCCAGGTCCCGGGGTTTGGCCGTCTGCCCGGCGGTCAGGTCTACCTGGATGTGGTCTCCGTAGGCGCTACCATGAATATTATGCTGGCTGCCGTTCGGGCAGAGGGCATGACCGTGATCGAAAACGCCGCCAAGGAACCCCACATCGTAGATCTGGCCAACTTCCTGAACTCCATGGGCGCCAATATTATGGGCGCGGGCACCGATGTGATCAAGATCCGCGGCGTAGAACATCTGGGCGGCGGCAGCTACTCCATCATTCCCGATCAGATCGAAGCAGGCACCTACATGGCTGCCGTGGCCGCAGCCGGGGGCGACGTGCTGATTCACAATGTAATTCCCAAGCATCTGGACTGCATCACCGCCAAGCTGGTGGAGATGGGGGTAGAGGTGGAGGAACTGGACGACGCCGTCCGGGTCCGCCGCAGCGGTCCCATCGGGCGGGCCAATATCAAGACTATGCCCTATCCCGGCTTCCCCACAGATATGCAGCCTCAGATCGCCGCCGTCCTGTGCCAGGCTCAGGGCACCAGCGTGATCACCGAGGGCGTTTGGGACAGCCGGTACCGCTATGTGGACGAGCTGCGCCGCATGGGCGCACACATCCAGGTGGACGGAAAGGTGGCCGTAATCGAGGGGATCCCCCTGCTGACCGGTGCGCCGATTCACGCCTGCGACCTGCGGGCGGGGGCCGCCATGGTCATCGCCGGACTGGCCGCCCGGGGCGTGACCGAGGTGGACGGCGTCCACTATATTGAGCGGGGCTATGAGGACCTTGTGG
>CAJMQD010000170.1 GCA_905215425.1 uncultured bacterium | reverse complement strand
TCGTTCCTCGCTGGATCCGCAGCCGCGCAGCAGCCGGTTTCCGCCGACCGTTTCACGGCATCGCAAACGCGTTCCACTCGATACCCTTCTGCGAAGCTGGTAGACGGCTGTCTGCCTTCTACCACCGCTTTGATAAACTCGTAGGATTCGATGGATTTCAATTCGCCGTACCCAATGTTCATTCCGGGAATGTTCCAGGTCACTTCCCCGTGAAAATGCGCGGGGCCGGTGTAGATTGTCTTAAAGCCCCTTCTGTCATCGGGGTCGCCGGCCAAACACACCTGCAACTCGTTGAGTCGCTCGTAGTTGAAGTAGAGGCTGCCCAAAGTGCCGTGAAGCTCTACCGTGATGAAGTTGTTGCGACCCCAGGCGTTTCTCGTGGCCTCGATGCTGCCTACCGCGCCGTTTTTAAACTTCACGAGGAAGCTGTCCTCATCATCCACGTCTACGGCCTTCCGCTTCGCGTCGGCTCCGAGCTTTACGGTGCCCAGCAGGTCTGTGCCGCCTTCCTGCACCGGCCGCTCGGTGATGTAGGTCTGCATCATGCCGGTCACCGCCTCGATGTCACCCGCCAGATACTGGGCGATGTCGATCACGTGCGAGGCGATGTCGCCAAGCGTCCCCGCGCCGGCGATGTCTTTCTGGAACCGCCAGGAGAGCGGGGAGGCAGGATCGGCCGACCAGCTTTGCAGATAGGTGCACCGCACGTTGAGGATTTTGCCGATGGATCCCTCATCGATGAATTTCTTGGCGAGGTCGATCGCCGGAACGCGCCTGTACTGATAGGCGTTCATGGCAATGATTCCCTTTTGCGCCGCTTTCTTTGCGACCTCCGCCATGGCCTTCGCGTCCTCCAATGTCGAGGCGATCGGCTTTTCGCAGAGTACGTGCTTCCCTGCGTTCAGCGCAGCGATGGCGATTTCGGCGTGGACGTTGTTCGGCGTGCAGATGCTTACCACGTCGATCTCGGGATCGTTGACGATGTCGCGCCAGTCCGTGCAGCATTTTTCAAAGCCGAAGCGTTCTTTCGCGTCCGCCGCGATTTCCGGGACGATATCGCAGATTGTTTTTAAAACCGGCACGGCCGGGGCCGGCCAGAAATACTTGGGCATGTCGGAATACCCGATTGAGTGCGCTTTTCCCATGAACCCGGCACCAACCAGGCCCACATTCAGTTTTTTCATTGTAAAATCCTCCCATTCTAAGATGCCCTCCTGCGCCGCGTGCCGTTGACCGACGCCGCGGACGGGAGGAATTTTAGATCAGCTTGCCTTGCAGGAAACGGTACGATGTCCGGCAGGCTTCTTCCGGGTCGCCGGCAAAGCCGTCAGCCTCCACCAGATAATCTCCGGCATATCCCTTTTCCTTCAGGAACCGCAGAACCCCTTCGACATCGACGTGCCCGGTGCCCAGCGGGGCAAATCCGTTTTTGTCCAAATCCTTCAGGTGGACGAAGGAGATTCTGTCGTAGTACTTTTTGACGATCTCCAGAGGATCTCCGCCGCCGGCAGCCAGATGCGCCAGATCCGGGCAGATCTTGATGTCGCTCACCGAAAAGAGTCGGTCGATCTGCTCCGGCTTTTCCGCCATGGACCCGAGGTGCGGGTGGTAGCTTGCCTCGATGCCGTGGGCGGCGAAGACCTTTTCTGCCTCCTTCAGCCCTTTGGCCAGAAGCGCATAGTCGCCCGTCTGGACGCCTTTCCCGCGTATGGCACCGCCGCAGAACGCCACGTAGGAAACGCCTACCTGTTCCGCCAGAGCAGCGACTGTCTCCATGTGAAACATCTCGTCCTCCAGCGCGTCTGGGTAGATAAAATTGGCGCCCACGCAGACGCTCATCATGCCGGCACCGTAGCGGGCCAGCATGTCTTTGAGCACTTGGATATCCGAACCGTATTTGGTCAGGTTTCCTTCCAATACCTCAATATACCGAAAGCCTGCAGTTGTGATTTTTTTCAGCACCGCTTCGTCGTCGCAAAGGGTCAGATACCGGATGTCCTTAATGCTTGTAACGCCGCCTCCTTCTCCTACCAGAGGGCCGAACGCGTTTGTCATATAACCGAGTTTCATGTCTGCTCCTTTCTTATTTTTATAAATTTGCGCAAATTAATTTACTTCCATTATATTACTCTGCGCTGCGGCGATTGTCAATTTCTACTTGCAATTTTGAGAAAAATTCGTTTGTTTCGCCAAATATAAGGGACAAAATTAGGCATTTCCAATCAAGCTTCCTTTTCGCTTGCAATGTTTTGATGCCTGTGTTAGGCTGTCCGGACCGTTTGCTCGTTGGAAAATGCCTTGACTTCTCGCTATTTCATGCATATTTGCGCAAATTTTCTTTACCGCGCCAAAAAAACGCGGCCAAAAAGCCGCGAGGGGATAGGGGCAATGAAAAATTCCGGGAACCCGGCTTGCACGGGCGCTATGTAAAAAGCGGATAAGCCCTGCTTCCAGATGCTTATCCGCTTGATATTCTGTCGGTCGGTTTGAACGCGGCGAACCGCCGTTAAAGTGCGCCGGCGCTGCGGTTGATCGCGTTGCGCAACGCCGGCGGCGGATCCTCCTTGAAAATCGCCTTCCAGTTTTTCAGCAGGTTCTCCCGGTCGATGCTGATGGGCTCCACCCCGATGAAGGAGGGGACCGCTTTTCCCAGCAGGCCGTTGGCCGCCGCCATTGCGATGGCTTCCCCCTGCTCATAGGGGCACTGCGCGCTAATCATTTTGACCATGCCGCCCTGTGCCATCTGCATGGCGATGGCATAGTCCAGATCTCCCGTGACGATCGCAATGTCCGTGCGCTCCAGCTCCGTCAGGGCCTTTATCACCTCCAGCGCGGGACCGTCCCAAGAAACATACAGAGCCTGAATCTCCGGGTACATCCCGATGAGCTTCAGTGTTTTCTGGTAGACGTCCACCTCTGTCAGGAAATTGACCTGTCCGCACACCCGGATGTCCGGGTATTCCTCCGTCAGAACCTGTTCCGCCGCGCCGTCCCGTTGCTTTGTGGCAAAGAAGTTCTGCTCGCCGTGGCAAATCAGCCCCGCATATTTCAGGCCGTGCCGTACCATGTACTCGCCCAACCCGCGGCCCATACTGTCCCCGTGGGCTCGCTCATTTACGGAGATACAGGAGATGTAATCCTTCGGGGTGAGTCCCTCCGGGACATTGGTGATCAGCACCAACCGGGTGTCGCTGTCCGCAATCGCGCGGAAGGCTTCCGCAGTGCCCCTAGTATCAACGGGGATCGAGATTAGGAGATCCGGCTTCAGAAATTTGATGCTTTCTAACTGTTTGCATTGCAGTGCCGCGTTGAAATGAGCGTCTGTGACGGCGATGACGGAAATCCCAAGCTCATCGAAGACTTTTTTGATACCCTTTTCCTGCAGGCGCATCCACGCCTTGCCCGTATAGTGGAATGAGATCGCCGCCGTATACTGCTTTTGCCGAATCTTTTCCTTTTCCACTTCGGATAAGGCAAGGCCGCCCGCACCCGCTGCCCGTTCCCCGAAGGGACCCCGGCCGATTCCGCAGGTGGAGTTGCGCACATTGAGGATTGAGGGGAGAGTTTTCGTGCAGTACGCATGCGCGGGCGAAGAAAGGTTTGCAGTTTCGCCGCGGTCAATCCGCCGGAACAGCAGGTCCGCGGCGGAAAGCGCAAACTGCCGTG
>CAJMQD010000169.1 GCA_905215425.1 uncultured bacterium | reverse complement strand
CCTCCCCCCCGTGATTTGTCCTGGCACTTCCCTTCCTTTGGAACGAGACCGCCCGCCGGAAAGACCGGCGGGCCGGAATTGCCTCAGTTCTTGTGGGTCTGCAGATAGGACATAATGTCAGCCACGGTCTTCAAAGCGGCGGCATCCTCCTCGGGGATGGACAGGCCGCTGGCCTCCTCCAGAGCGATCACCAGTTCTACGGCGGCCAGGGAGTCGGCGCCCAGATCCTCTGCCAGAGAGGCGGTGGGGGTCACAGCGTCGGCCTCGCAGCCCAGAGTTTCAACGATCACGTCGCGTACTTTTTCGAATTCCATAACGGTTCTCCTTAATGTAAAAAATATAAATTATTTTAATTAAAAATATTTAAATAAAATAATTGAAGTTATTGTAGCGCGGAGGAGTCTGTTTGTCAAGAAAAAAACGCTGCGGGGTGCTGCGCCCCTGCCCGCAGTCTGTTTTTTGTGACGAAAGCCGGAGAAAAGAAAAACTTAAAAATAACAGAAAAAAGCCCGTGTTTTTTCAAAACACAGGCTTTTTCATGGACAAATATTCGGTTGCTCCATCCGCGGGCAACTCCCCTGGGGGGATGTTCTGAGATACAGACAGTCCGCCCTTCTGCGTCAAGTTTGCAGAACGGCGGACTGCTTGAACAGAGCTTCAGAAGGTTTTTTCGCCGGAGGCGGAGCTGTGCCGCAGCTCAAAGGCCTTCAGCAGTACGCTGACCGCCGCAAACCCGATGGCCAGAGCGAAAATGGCCCGGACGGTGGAGAAGAGGTAGCTGGCGGCACTGGCCTGATCGCCGGAGAAAATATAGAACATGGTGTAGTACAGCCGTCCGCCCGGAATCATGGGCACAGTGGCGGGCATTTGCAGCACGATCCGGGGCACCCGAAGGATGGGCGCCAGCCCTGCGGCCACCAGACTGCAAAAGACAGCGGAGAGCATATTGGCGGCAAAATCCCCCCAGAAGCTGTTGACCAGCAGATACACACCCCAGGACAGGGCGGCATTCAGGGCGATGAGGAGCATATATGGCTTGCGGACCCCAAAGACGATGGAGAAGCCCAACCCGCCGATGAAGCTGGAAACGATTTGTGTCATCATAGCAGTCCCTCCGCGATCAGAGTGGAGAAAAGAAATCCTCCGGCAATACTGGCCGCAATGAGCAGCGACTCAAGAAAACGGAACAGACCTGTGATGCTCTCTCCCAATAGCATATCCCGGGCGGCGTAGGTGGTGGGGATGCCGGGGATGGTCAGCATGATACAGCCGATCAAAATCTTGTCCAGGTGGACCCCGACCCCGAAGCGGACCAGAATACAGGCGACAAAACCTGTGGCAACGGAGCAGAGCAAGTAGAACAGGAGCTGGTTTTCTTTTTTATAGATCCCTTTGCGGTCCATCCAGTTGATGAGCAGAGCCAGCAGGGCGGTGGCGGGGACGTCTTGCAGAGTACCGCCAAAAAACACCGTGAAGGAGCTGGCGGCCAGAACAGCTCCGACATAGCTGATCCAGGCGCCCTCTTTCCGGGGGCACAGGATGGCGGAGGTCCGGGCCTGGATCTCTTCCGGAGACGGCTTTTGGGCGCAGATCTCCCGCGACAGGGCGTTAAGACGCTCGACCTTATCCAGGTTGGTGGCGTAGCCGCCGGTGACACGGCGGGCCTTTACGATCTCGTCTCCGGCGGGCGTTATGGCGGTTACCTCGATCAGGGAGGTGATGGTGAATACGCCGATCTCCTGCATCCCGTAGGCATGGAGGATACGGGTAATGGTATCCTCCACGCGGGTCACCTCGCCGCCTGCCAGCAGCAGAGCTTTTCCCATATCAAGGCTGGCGTCTACCAGTTGTTCGTCCGGTGTTCTCATAGGCAAAGCCGCTCTTTCGTTTCATGGTCGTCTCCCGGTGATGGACTGGGGCCTATCTATTGTAGAGGTCCCTATCTGCCTTGTCAAGCTGCGCGGACGATTTTGCCCGGCTCAGCAGGGGCACTGACGGCCGGTACAGTCGATGGTATAGTCCTGGCCGTACTGGCCGGGCAGCAGCATCTGCGAGATGGGCAGAAAGGTATAGCCCTCCTGAAGGAGCGTCTCCAAAATGGCGGGCAGCGCCTCTGGGGTGTGCTTGGCGGCGTTGTGGAACAGTACGATGGAGCCGGGCTGCACCTTTTCTGTAACGCGCTTGATGATCTGGTCGGCGGGCAGGTCCTTCCAGTCCAGGCTGTCCACATCCCACTGAATGGGCTCCATTCCGGCGGAGCGGACGGCAGAAATAGAGCGGTCATCATAGTCTCCGTAGGGGAGACGGATCAGGGTGGGCCGCACGCCGGTAACCGCTTCGATCTTGTCGTTGCAGGCGTTCAGATCATCCGTGACCTCCTGGGGGGACAGCTGGGGATAGTGGGCGTGGGTGTTGGAGTGGTTCATTACCTGGTGTCCGGCGCTGTGCAGCGCCTTCACCGATTCGGGATATTTTTCGGCCCACTGGCCCACCACAAAGAAGGTGGCGGGTACCTGATAACGGGCCAGAATGTCGATCAGCTGTTGAGTGTCCTCGTTGCCCCAGGCGGCGTCAAAGCTGATAGAGACCACCTTCTGCTCCCGCTGGACGCAGTAGACAGGCAGCTGACGGGCGGTGGCGGAGACGCCCACGGCGGCGGGATAGTTGACCACCCAGAAAATAATAGCGGCCGACAATACCGTACCTGCCGCCGTCAGCCACCGGCGGGGCAAAACCAAAAATCGAATGTGTCCAGTGTGTACTGACCGTTTGAAATGCAGCATGGCTCCATTCCTCCTTTGAGGAAACTCTATGCCGAAAATGGGGCGCTTATGCAGGGGAAAACAGCTGAAAATTGTAAATTTTCCTTGGCAGGACTGGACTTCAAGCGGGGCATGATGTATGATAATTTTCTGTTATTCAGTGAATTGACCGGGGAGGAGCTCCCCGGAGCCGGCGCGCGGCGGGACTGCCGGCCGGCAGGAGGTACCCTATGGGACGAATGACGCTGTGCGGGATCCATCCCGCATCCAGAAAACGATATACGCGGAGAAAACCCCTGGTGGGGCCGGACACACCGCCGGAGCGGGTGTTCATCCCCCTGGAGCTGTGCGCCGGCTGTGTGCCCGCCATCCCCACGGTGAAGGTCGGGGAGCGGGTGCTGGTAGGCCAGACCATTGCAAAGCCCGGAGATGAGAATGGCGTGGCGCTGCACGCCAGTGTTTCGGGCACGGTGGAGGAGATCCGGGACTGCCCCCACCCCTGGGGGGGCAGCGGTCCGGCGATCGTGATCCGGAATGACGGCGTTGGACTGCTGTTTGACGGTCTGCCCGACCCTGTGGACCCGGCCCACCTGGTGCCCCAGGTGCTGCTGGACCGGGTGCGTCAGGCGGGCATTGTGGGAATGGGGGGCGATGCCCATCCTACCCATGTAAAGCTGGCTCAGGCTATGGGCCGGGTCGATACGCTGATCATTGATGCGGCGGAGTGTGAGCCTTACTGCACGGCCGACCAGCGCCTGCTGGCCGACCGGGGAGATCTGGTGCTTCAAGGAGCGCTGGCCCTGGGACAGGCGATCCGGGCCAAGCGGGTCGTGCTGGCCGCCCAGGGCGACCAGATCAAGACGGTGGAAAAGCTGGAGCGCTGGCTGCTGAAAAAGAAGATCTCGGTGGA
>CAJMQD010000168.1 GCA_905215425.1 uncultured bacterium | reverse complement strand
TGATCCGCACGGTGGTGCTGCCCAACAGCGTGGACGGCATCCTCACCGGCTGCATCCTGGCCGTGGGCCGGATCCTGGGCGAGTCCGCCGCCCTGCTGTTCACCGCCGGCTTTGCCCATGCGGTCAACAACTACTTTGTGGGGCTGCACCGCCCTGGCGCTACCCTTACTGTGGCTCTGTATGTCTACGCCAAGGAACAGGGGGAGTTTGAGGTAGCTTTTGCAATTGCCGCCATCCTGATGGCGCTTGCCCTGATGATCAATCTGGCCGCCGGACTGGTGGGCTGGTATTTTAAGAGGAGAAAAGAACTATGAATCCTGTCAATGGCTCTGGAATGAAGCGTGCGGCTCTGCTGAATGACCTGTCTTGCTTTGGCAAGTGCTCCCTGACGGTGGCCGCCCCTGTGGTGTCTGCCTGGGGCGTGGAGGCCGTCCCCCTGCCCACGGCGGTGCTGTCTGCACAGACGGCCTTTCCGGGGTATATTATGCGGGATTTTACCCGGGAGATGGAGGAGTTTTCCGCCCAGTGGGAGACACTGGGGCTGGAATTTGACTGCATCTACACCGGATTTTTTGCCAACGGGGCGCAGATCGACTTTGCCCGGCGCTTTATTGAGCGGTTTGCAAAGGACGATACCCTGATTCTGGTAGACCCGGTTTTGGGCGATAACGGGGCGCTGTATGGCTGCTTCGGTCCGGAACAGGTGGAGAAAATGCGGCAGCTGTGCCGCATGGCCCATGTGATTACCCCCAACCGCACCGAGGCCGCTCTGCTGGCCGGCCTTCCTACGGATACCCCGGCGGAGGAGCTGCTGGCCGCCCTGCGGGCCCGGCTGGAGGTGGAGAACACCATCGTTACCGGGGTGTGCCGGGAAAATGAGATCGGCTATCTGGCCCGGCTGGGGGAGCGGGAGGTGTCGCTCCAATATCCCCGGGTGGAGCAAACCCTCCATGGAACCGGAGATATATTTGCCGCCGCCCTGTGCGGAGCGCTGCTGTCCTGCGGAGAGGCTCCGGCGGCGCTGAGACAGGCGGCGGAGTTCTGCAATGCCTGCGTAGAAAAAACGGCTCAGCGGCAGCCTGCCCACTGGTATGGTCTGGCGTTTGAAGATGTATTAAAGGAGAGAAGCGGCCTATGAGCAGCATCCTATCCGTAGAGAATATGTGCCTGTGGTACGGGAGCCATCAGGCCCTGCACGATATCAATATTGAGATCCCTGAGAAGAGCATTACGGCCCTCATCGGCCCATCGGGCTGCGGAAAGTCCACCTTTTTGAAGACCCTGAACCGGATGAACGACCTGATCCCCGACGTAAAGATCACCGGCAGCGTAAAATATAAGGATATGGATATCTTTGATCCTGGGGTGGATGTGAGCGAGCTGCGCCGGCAGATCGGTATGGTATTCCAGAAGCCCAACCCCTTCCCCATGAGCATTTACGACAACATCGCCTACGGTCCCCGCACCCACGGAGTGCGGAACAAGGCCAAACTGGACGACATTGTGGAGCGCTCTCTCCGGGGGGCGGCCATCTGGGACGAGGTGAAGGACCGGCTGAAGAAAAACGCCCTGGGCCTGTCCGGCGGCCAGCAGCAGAGGCTGTGCATTGCCCGGGCTTTGGCGGTGGAGCCCGATGTCCTGCTGATGGACGAGCCCACCAGCGCCCTGGACCCCATCTCTACCTCTAAAATTGAGGAGCTGGCCGTGGAGCTGAAGGAGAAGTACACCATCGTCATCGTGACCCACAATATGCAGCAGGCGGTGCGTATCTCGGATAATACGTCCTTCTTCCTGCTGGGTGAGCTGGTGGAGTACGGCAACACGGAGCAGATGTTCTCCCAGCCTAAAGATAAGCGGACAGAGGACTATATCACGGGGAGGTTCGGATAAATGAGAAGCCGTTTTGACGAACAGCTGTCCCAGCTGAATAGAGAAATGATCGAAATGGGCGCTTTGTGCGAGGAGGTTATCGCCCTGGTCAGCCAGGCGCTGACTGAGGGGGACACCGACCTTGCGAAAAAGGTGGCCCCCCTGGACGGGGAGATCGACCAGAAGGAGCGCAATATTGAGTCTATGTGTCTGCGCCTGCTGCTGCAGCAGCAGCCCGTGGCCCGGGATCTTCGGCAGATCTCTGCGGCGCTGAAAATGATCACGGACATGGAGCGCATCGGTGACCAGGCGGAGGACATCGCAGAGATCGTACCCTTTGTGGTGGGCCACAGCGCGGAGAACGATACGCTCTTGAAGGAGATGGCCCGGGCCACGATCCGGATGGTCACGGAGAGCGTAGACGCCTATGTGAAGCAGGATCTGGCCCTGGCGGAGCAGGTGGTGGCCGAGGACGACATTGTGGACAACTGCTTTGAACAGGTGAAGGGCGAGCTGATCTCCATGATCGCCAAAGACCCGGGAGAGGGGGAGTACGCCCTGGATCTGCTGATGATCGCCAAGTATTTCGAGCGCATCGGCGACCACGCGGTGAATATCGCTCAGTGGGTTAGCTTCTCTGTTACCGGTGTCCATAAGGAGGAATAACGATGATCTGGTGCGTAGAGGATGACGCCAGCATCCGGGATATTGAGGTATATGCCCTTCAGTCCACAGGGTTTCAGGCCCGGGGATTTGAGGACGGCAGCGCATTTTGGAAGGCACTTCGGGACGAGGAAGAAAAACCTCAGCTGGTGGTGCTGGATGTGATGCTGCCCGGAATTGATGGGGTGGAGCTGCTGCGGCGGATGAGAAACGAGCCGGCGCTGGAGCGGATCCCTGTGGTGATGGCCACGGCTAAGGGCACGGAATACGACAAAATACAGGGGCTGGACCTGGGAGCGGACTATTATCTCACCAAGCCCTTCGGGGTGATGGAGCTGGTATCCTGTGTAAAGGCGGTGCTCCGCCGCTGCCAGAGCCAAAGAGCGGAACACCAGTTGACAGCCGGGGACATTAAAATGGATCTGGATGAGCACACTGTTGCGGTTGGCGGGCAGCGGATAGCCCTGACCTATAAGGAATTTGAGCTGCTGCGCCTGTTCCTGACATACCCCGGAACAGCCTTCACCCGGGACCAGCTGATGGAGACGGTGTGGGGGATGGACTACTGCGGCGAGACCCGGACCGTAGATATGCACATCCGCACCCTGCGGCAGAAGCTGGGACACTGCGGCGAAATGATCCAGACTGTGCGCAATGTGGGGTACCGTCTGGAGGTGAACGGATGAACAGAAAGATTTTTAAATCCATCATCGCGGTGGCGGTGGCTGTTTTATTGGGCAGCCTGGTGGTCATTTTGGCCAGCCTGTATGAATATTTCGGCGGCGTGCAGGAGGAGCAGATCAAGGATGAGCTCTCTCTGGCGGCCATCTCGGTTAGCGAGGACGGAAAGGCCTATTTGCGGCAGGTGTCTTCCGGCCGCTACCGTCTGACTTGGATCGATAAAACCGGCGATGTGCTCTACGATACCAGAACGGACGGAGAGAGCATGGAAAACCATGGGGACCGGGCAGAGGTGCAGCAGGCCATGACCCGGGGCGAGGGGGAGAGCACGCGCTATTCCTCCACGCTGCTGCAAAAGACGATGTACTATGCCAAACGGCTGGAGGACGGCACGGTGCTGCGTATCTCGGTCAGCCGGGCTACGGTAGGGGTATTGGTGCTGGGTATGATCCAGCCTGTCCTCCTGGTGCTGATCCTGGCCCTGGT
>CAJMQD010000167.1 GCA_905215425.1 uncultured bacterium | reverse complement strand
CCCCGCCACATTTACGTTGACAGCGGATACCTCAAGCCCGGTCATGGACTCCACGGCGTTTTTCACCGCCTCCTGTACTGCCTTGCCCACCTCGGGAATGGTGTGGCCATAGGCCATGAGGATGGACAGGGTCACTACCACCTTATCGTCCTCCGTCTTAACGGACACGCCCTTGGCCAGACTCTTTTTTCCCAGCAGTTCGGCGATATCGCTGCCCAGATTGGCAGTCAGTCCGCTGACACCCTCGATCTCCAGTGCGGCGGCGGCAGAAATGCCGGCCAGCACTTCCTCGGAAATATAGACATTGCCCTGCTCCTCGCAGCGGGTCACATACTCCTTGTTCTCGCTCATGCTCAGTCACGCTCCTTATTCACAGGCTGTGAGTACTTCGTACCGTTCCGATACGCTCGTTGTGGCTTATTGTACCACATCGGCGCGGCTTTGACAACTGATAATATCGATTCTTCCCCTTATAGACTGCAGCACCCGAGAAAAGAACCGGAAAAGAAAATTGCCCTTTCCCCCTGTATGTGCTACAATGGTCCTGAAAACAGACAGGAGGCGCACCTATATGGCAGACATCATCACCATCGGTATTGCCGGCGGCACAGGCAGCGGCAAAACCACCATCACCCGCACCCTGCAGGACCGATTTTCTCACCATGTCAGCGTGATTTACCACGATAACTACTATCACGCCCACGACGATATGACCTATGAGGAGCGCAGCAGGCTGAACTACGACGCTCCCGAGGCCTTTGACACCCAGCGGCTGATCCGTGACCTGAAGGCCCTGCGCCGCGGCGAGGCCGTAGACTGCCCGGTGTATGACTATACCATCCACAACCGCTCAAAAGAAACCCTTCATATCGAGCCCTCCCCTGTCATTATTGTGGAAGGTATCTTGATCCTCCAGAACCCGGAGCTGTGCAGTCTGTTGGACATCAAGCTCTTTGTGGACACCGACGCCGACGTGCGCATCCTGCACCGCATCCTGCGGGACGTCAAGGAACGGGGCCGCAGCCTGGAATCCGTAGTGAACCAGTATCTGACCACGGTCAAGCCCATGCACGAGATGTATGTGGAACCCTCTAAACGCAGCGCCGACATTATCATCCCCGAGGGCGGCCACAATTTAGTTGCCATGGAGATGCTGATTCAGCGAGTAAACGCCCACCTGACCGCTCAAGGGAACAAGATTTAAGTCCGCCATAAAAGCACCCCGGTCCGCTGTCCACGCAGCGGGCCGGGGTATTTTTACGGTTCCACCTCAATGATCTTGATCTGTCCTGCGGTAAACCCGGCAGTCTGGTTCACCACATCCACAATGCGGGCCGTATCCGCCTCGGTCAGTCCCGCCTCCGGCGCGGCCACCGCCAGACTGACAGAGTCCTCCCCAATAAAGGCTACACAGTCCGTATAGCCCTTGGCCACCACCAGATTTTCGATCTGTGCCTCCGTCACGGTGTAATCCGCCATGGTCTGGATGGCCGCATTGGCTTCATCCCGCATGGTTTGGTCTGCATCCTGTCGGGCGGCCGCATCCTGCAGCAGGGACAGGGCGCTGTCTCTGGCCTGCTGTCGATTCAGCCGGGCAGTGGCAAAATAACCGGTATCGGCAGCGCCCGGCTGCTCCCCGCCTGTACCGACATCCCCTGTCTGCTGACCCACCAAGGGGTCCTGTTGGTTGACCAGGGTAGAATCGCCAAGGTTTTTTCCAACCTGCTCCTCTTTCCCGTAGCTCCAATTCAGATAGACCGCAGCGCACACAAAGATGGCCACAGCAGCTACCACAGCATTGCGCCTCCACAAGCCGGCGTTTCCCTCCCGTTTTCGGGCTGCCACTTTCATACTTCTTCCTCCTGTTCTCATCGTCCCACAGGGACGGAACTTCTATTACTTCACCTTGCGCTTTCACAGATGCATACCCGATCTGCTCCCAATCCGGTAAGTGCGGACACCGCTTTCAGAAGGGCCAATCGTACCTGTGGGTCTCCGCCCCCGGGACAGACGACCAGCGCCCCCCGGAACTCCGGTTCCATAGTCTGAAGCGGCACTACGGACTGTCCTCCACTGCCCCGGCCCAAAGTAACCGTGTCCTGGGCGGTGCGCTCCCCGTCCCGCTGGATGTTCTGGGCCAGGATCTTTCGCCCTCCGCTGTCAAGCGACAATACCACCTCAACTCTGCCCGCCCCCTTCACATTGGATAAGGTGTCTGCCAGCTTTTCTTCAAAGGCGGGCAGGTCAAAGGCCTCCTCCTGCTCCCGGGGATGGGTATTCTCCGTTTTCCCTCCCGCAGGCAGCACCATAAGCACCGTTCCCAAGGCTGCCACCAATAAAAAAGGCCCATATTTTTTCCAAAATTCTCTCCACCTTCCCTCCAATCCGGGCCAGTGCAGCTTCATTGCGTTCCCTCCTGTATAAAAAACTGTCGCTGCGCCGGAATATCCAGCGTCTCCGTTATGATTTTGGAAAGGGCATTGCGCTCTGCGTCCCCCCATATGCCATATAGGCGCACAGAGTCCGGAACGAAATTGCCGCCGTCGTCCCTGCGGCAGACCACCTCCGACCGCAGCGCAACCCCCAGTTCCGCTGCCTCGTGCTGAATATATGCGGCGGTCTGTTCTGCTATGACCTTTTCCAGCCGCCCCTCATAGTCCTGTTCTAACTGAAGTCTGTCTTCCTCCGCCTGCAACTGCCACTTCTCCAGCCACCGCTGTCCCGCTTCTAAATCCACCTGTCCCAGGGGGCGCAGCACAGCCAGCAGTAAAACCAGCCCGCAGGTCAGCCCTCCCACGGCCCGCACCGGCCCTTGGGGCATTAGGGTCTGGGCCACGGCCACAAGAAATGCAGCTGCGGCCACCCCCATTACCCAGGTGCGCACCAGCTCCATCATGGCACTGCCGCCGAAATGGCAGAAATCAGGCTGACCAGCAGCACCAGAGCGCACGCCCCGGTGATGCCCAGCATCATGCCAAAGGCGGAGCCGATATCGTCGATCAGCTTACACAAACGCAGGTCACACACCATTCCCGCCAGAGCGGCTGCCGCCTTGTATGTGAGATAGTGGACGGCCAGACGAAAAAAGGGGACCAAGCAAATGGCCAGCACCGCCGCCAGCCCCACCGCACCCACAGCACTCTTCAGGGCTCCCGCTCCGGCCAGCACCGTCTCCGCCGCATCCGACAAAATGCTGCCCACTACCGGCACCGCCCGGGAAATCGCTATTTTCGCCGTTTTGACCGCCGCCGCGTCCGCAGAGCCCGCAATGGCCCCGCTGGCGGTAAGCCACCCCAGGAACAAGAGCAAAAAGGCCGTCAGCATCATCTGCATCCCTCCTCGGATCAGCTCCGCCGTCTTTCTTAGTCCCTTACTGTCCGCGGCAGTACAGGCGCAGCATGCTCCCAAATAAATATAGAGCATCGGAACCAGCACTCTGTCCATCGCCTCCATGAGCAAACCGGAAAACAAGACCGTCACCCCTTGCCGCGCCGCGGCCGCCCCTACCTGTCCGGTGGCGGCGGTCAAAGTCGCCAGTACGGGCAGCAGCAGCGCAGAAAACTCGTCCATCTGCGCTACTGTCTCCCGCCCCAGCCCAATCATCGCCTGCATATCCCCCGCCGCTAAGGCTGTAATTGACAGCGCTCCGGCCAGCTCCGCCGCCTGTACCGTCCCGGCCTTTTTCTCCGGAACCATGCTCTGGG
>CAJMQD010000166.1 GCA_905215425.1 uncultured bacterium | reverse complement strand
GCGCCAGTCTGCGGACTGGCTCGCAATGACAAAGCCCTTAACTGAATGGCATTGCCGGCTCTGACGGGAGACGGACGGAGAATCCGGTCAAAGACCCAGCCACTTGGCCAGGGCCTTCAGGTCGGGGGCGAGGTACTGGCAGGGCCAGGACTGAAAATCCTCTGCCGGAGTGACCCCCAGCAGTACGGCGGCAAAGTCGCAGCCGGCGTTTTTAGCGGTGCCCGCATCGATGGTGGTGTCTCCGCAGAAGAGGACCTGGTCGGGGCGCAGGCCCATGCGCTCCAGGGCGGTGTTCAGCCCCTGGGGATCGGGCTTGGGCTTGTGGACATCCTCGGTGCCGATCACCGTGGTAAGCGTATGGGACAGGCCGTAGCGCTCCATAATAGATTCGATGGTGTCCCGGCTTTTGGTGCTGACGATGCTGACCTGGATCCCCTTGCTGTGCAGGCCGCGGAACAGCTCCACTGCGCCGTCATAGAGGACGGTCTCCTCCTTCTGCCGGGGCTTGGCAATGGAGAGAAACAGAGGGCGGAACTGGGCGCGGCGGGCCGGATCGCTGTCCCCGGTGAGCATGGTATAGGCGTCCTCCAGCAGATAGCCGATGGTGGCCTTTACCGCCTCCCGGTCAGGAGAGGGCCAGCCCATCTGGGTCAGGCCATATTGAAAGCCCGCCACGATGGAGTCGGTAGAGTCTCCCAGCGTGTAGTCAAAGTCAAAACAGACGCCCTGATACTGTTTCATGTGCAGATCCCCCGTTCAAATAGATAGACAGTTTTTCTGCTGCTATCATAACATAAAAGCGTGGGGGAAACAAGCGGTCAATCCTCCGGGGGCAGAGAGAAATAGAGAGCGCCGGCCTGGGGCGTCACGCCCCGCAGAGCCATAAGCTGTTCCACGGTGACAAAGCAGAAGCCCCGGCCGCTCAGCGCGTCTGCGATCCGGAGGGCGGCCTCCACAGAGGTGGGGTAGATGTCGTGCATCAGGATAATGTCTCCGTCTTTCACCTGATCCAACACACAGGAGACGATGCGGGAGACCGTCTTGTCCTTCCAGTCCTCCGGATCCACCGACCACAGGATCAAGGGGCTGTCCGCCCAGCGGCGGACCGAGGCATCCACGATGCCGTAGGGCGGGCGCAGCCAGAAGGCCCCGTCGCCGAGAATCTCATGCAGCAGGCTGCGGGTCCGCTCCATCTGCCGGGAGAAGTCCTGACGGGAGAGCCCGGTGACCAGAACATGGTCATAGGTATGGATGCCGATCTGATGCCCCTCCTGGGCCATGCGCCGCACCAGCTCCTCGCGCCCCGGGATACAGGAGCCCACCAAAAAGAAAGTGGCGGGGATCTCCCGCAGGGCCAGACCGTCCAGAAGGGCGGCGGTGGTGTCGCTGCGGGGGCCGTCGTCGAAGGTGAGGGCCACCAGGGGGACCGTTTCATCCCGGGGGATCTGGGCCGGACCGGAGACGGAAGCGGGGCCGTCCGGTTCCGCAGGGCCGAGGGCCAGAAGAAGGCATACCGCCAGCAGGGCGGGCATCAGCCCCCACAGGCCGTGTCGTTTCATACGGAAGCCCCCTTTCTGTACTGCCCGGTTCAGTATGTGCACAGAGCGGGGGAACTTACAGCGAAAATTCTGGAAAAACAGCGGCCGCCCTCCGTGGGCGGCCGCTGTTGACGGAGAATGAGGCAGTATCGTCAAAAAATCTGCTCGTTTTTCAGGGCGCGATACAGGCGCTGATACCGCCGGAACTGCCGCAGATAGAGCTGATGGGTCTGGGCATCGGGATATACGGTGGTCTGGTGGTGCACCATGCTGTCGGCGGCGGCGGGGATGGAGGGATACCACCCCAGAGCATAGGCGGTGAGGATGGCGGAGCCCAGGGCCACGGAGTAGTCGGAGGTGACCAGGAAGGGGATGCCGCAGACATCGGCGTAGATCTGCATAAACACCGGCGAGCGGGTAAAGCCGCCGGAGATGTGGACCCGCTCCACCGGATGACCGTGGGCGGAGAAGGTATTCAGCACATCCAATGTTCCGTAGGCCACCCCTTCCAGCACGGCGCGGTAGATCTGCTCCCGGCTGGTGTTCATGGTTAGCCCGACAATGGTCCCGGCGGCGTTGGGGTCGTTGTAGGGGCAGCGGTTGCCCTGCCAGTAGTCCAGCACCAGCACGCCGTTGCTGCCCGGGGGGACGGCGGTGGCTGCCCGGTCCAGCAGGGGCAGACAGTCCATTCCCAGGTCGCGGCAGAACTCCCGGCGGAACCAGCGGAGAATAGAGCCGGTGGCCGCCTGTCCCTGCACGCTGGTGTAGTAGCCGGGCAGCAGGAAGTCCGGGCCGCTGTTCACGGCCTCCGGCGGGGTAAAGAGGGGCTGCTCCGTTACGGCCATGGCCAGGTTGGAGGAGCCGGTCATGAGCGACAGGTCGCCGGGGCGCACGGTGCCCATGCCCAGCATCCCGATGGAGCTGTCAATGCCGCCCTGCACCACTGGGATGCCGGGGGGCAGCCCCAGTGCCGCGGCGGCGCCGGCACACAGGGGGGCGATGGGCGCGCCCGCACATACGGCCCGGGCGGGGATTTTATCCGGCAGATCCTCCAGTCCCACGGCGCGGAGAAAGTCCAGATCAAAGGCTTTTTTGCGGTTGTTATAGCCCCAGTTGCAGGCGGTGTTGGCGCTGAAGCACCACTCCCCTGTCAGCCAGTGGTTGAGGTAGTCCTGATACTCGCACAGAACCTGAGTTTTGGCCCAGAGCTTGGGCTCGTTCTCCTTCAGCCACAGGGCCTTGCAGAGGAAGGTCTCGGCGGAGATGGACTGCCCGGTGAGCTGTTTGATCTTCCGCATCTGCCCGTCAGCCCGCACGTCCATCCACAAAATGGCCGGGGCGAGATGCTCGCCGGTTTCGGTGCAGCAGACCACGGTGCAGCTGGTGGTGGCGGCGCACAGGCCGGCGAGCTCATCGACGTCCAGTGAACGGACGGCCTGCCGGATGCTGCCGGTCACGGCCTGGAGCCACTGCTCCGGCTGCTGCTCGGCCCGTCCGGGCTGGGGATAGGAGGTCTCATATGTCTGGGAGGCGGAGGTGATGGGGGTGCCGTTGGCGTCGAACACAAAGGCACGCATCCCGCCGGTGCCGCCGTCCAGACCCAATACATAGCGGCCCATGGCTCAGTACCGGTCCAGGACGAAGGTGTCGTCCACATAAGTCAGGAAGCGGTACAGCAGCTTGCCCGTGTTGGCGTGGTCCGCCAGAGACAGACACTCGTAGGGGGAGTGGCTGTACCGGTCGGGACAGCCCATGTCCAGACAGGGGACCCCCATGTCCTCCAGCTGGAGATAGGCGGTGTCAGACAGGGCGCCCCGGCCTGCGCTGCGCTGGAGGGACAGGCCGGAGTCGGCGGCGGCCCGCTTCATCAGTTCGTACATCCCCTTGTGGGCCACGCAGCCGTTCAGCGTGCCCTTGCCGTGGAAATTGAACAGGGTGACGGCGGGGCCGCCCTCCATGACCACGTTGGTGGTGCCCTTCAGGTCGGGGGTATCCCCGGCGCCGGGGCCCAGCAGGCAGACGGCCATATCGGGATGGACGCTGCGGGCGGCCATCATGGCGCCCCGGGCGTTGAACTCCTCCCAGACGGTGCCCACAAGATAGACGGTGCTCTTGTGGGGGACGGCGGCCAGCTGCTGGGCCACCTCCACCATGGTCACCATGCCGGAGG
>CAJMQD010000165.1 GCA_905215425.1 uncultured bacterium | reverse complement strand
CATTTCGTCGTTGGGCAGGGGAACAACGGATACGGTGGTTTCGGCCACATGGTCGGCGGCGCAGCGCTGGATGGCCAGAGAGATGATCTCCCGGGCCTTGCTGTCGGCCTCTTCCTTGCAGCGGGCCTCGATCTCCTTGATCTTCATGGCGGACTCGTGGGTGACATCGGCCTCCAGCTGGTCCAGCAGGTAGCGCTTGGCCTCTTCACTGGTAAAGCCGGAGATCCGCTCCAGGGCATCCAGCTGATCCTGCTTCAGCTGTTCGGCCTGGGCCTGAGTCTCGTCCAGGCGCAGCAGCTTGGCAGCCAGCTGCTCCTCCCGCTTTTCCATGTTTTCGGTTTTGCGGTCCAGGTTTTCTTCCTTCTGCTGCAGGCGGTGCTCCTGCCGCTGAAGCTCGCTGCGGCGCTCACGCACCTCGCGCTCGTGGTCGTTCTTGGCCTTCAGGATCTCCTCCTTGGCCTCCAGCAGGGCTTCCCGCTTCTTGCCCTCGGCACTCTTATAGGCATCGTTGACGATCTGCTTCGCCTGGTTTTTGGCGGAGTTCAGATCTTCGTCGGCTTGCTTCCGCTCCCGCAGAACGCCGAACACATAGACCAATACCGCCCCGACGATCAGACCGATGACGGTTCCAATTACATAAGGTAACATTCCCTTTGGGTACACCTCCAAATTTCAGAGTTCGGGCGGCCCCGGGCCCGGCGCTTGGCGCGCAAACAGCTTCAGCCCGGCGAATGGGGCGGATCCGCCGGTTCAGACAGCATAAAATCAGCCGCAAGAAAACCGGACAGAAAGACCGTGATCTCTTGCGACAAGTGAAAAACATCCCCAAAGTTTTTCAGATTTGTCCTTGGTATATTGTAAAGGCTGACTGCCCCGATGTCAAGAATTATTCACATTTGCCCCGAAGGGAAAAGAGAGCGCGGACCCGGCTCCGGTGTGGAGCGGGCCCGCGTGTACATCTTATATGTATTATATGTATTTTATACCTTTTGGGGCAGAGAGTCGTCCTCGCGGATCCAGTCCTCCACATGGACAACGGAATACTCCTTGTCTGTGCTGCGGATCACCACCCGGTCGATGCCCGCGTTGATGATCATGCGGCGGCACATGGAGCAGGATGTGGCGTCGTGAAGCAGCTGGCCGGTTTTCGAGTCGCGGCCGGCCAGATACAGGGTAGAGCCCAGGGTGTCCCGCCGGGCGGCGGAGATGATGGCGTTGGCCTCCGCGTGGACGGAGCGGCACAGCTCGTATCGCTCGCCGCTGGGGATATTCATGGCCTCGCGGGCGCAGTAGCCCAGATCCATGCAGTTTTTTCTGCCGCGGGGCGCGCCGTTGTAGCCAGTGGAGACGATCTCGTCGTTTTTAACGATGATAGCGCCATAGCAGCGGCGCAGGCAGGTGGAGCGCTCCAACACAGTGGCGGCGATATCCAGATAGTAGTTTTCTTTATCAATACGGCTCATAAACGGCGGCCCCTTTCCATCACATTACATACGGATTATAGCCGAATTCTTGACGCGGCGCAAGGAAAACAACAGAAAACGGGGGCGGGATGGAGGACAATTTACACATTGTTTACGTTTCGGCGCTTGACGGAGCATAGAGCCGGAACTAAAATAACGGTATCCTTATTTAAGAAGACGCGGGCCTGTCTGCCTGCGGTGTTTGGAAAGGGGTGACCAGTATGATTCGAAACGCGCTGCAGCGATTTATGTACGGGCGGTACGGAAACGATCAGCTGAACATGGTTCTGGTCCTCCTGTCTCTGGCGCTGTATCTGGTATTTGCGGTTACAAGCTGGACGTTTTTATACGCCGTCAGCTTCATGCTTATGGCGGTGGCTCTGTTCCGCTGCCTGTCCAGAAATTACGACCGCCGGCGGGCGGAGAACGGAAAATTTTTAAGTCTGGTGCAGCCGGTGACCAGGTGGTACCGCCTGCGGCGGACCATTCGGCGGGACAAAGACCACTGCTACTTCAAGTGTCCCAACTGCGGACAGCAGCTGCGGGTGCCCCGGGGCAAGGGGAGGATCACAGTGACCTGCCGGGGCTGCGGAGCCAGTTTTCAGGAAAAAAGTTAAGAAACAGGCCGGACACTTGTCCGGCCTGTTTGCGACCATCGAAAAAGTGGCAAGGCCACTTTTTCGAGTTAAGAGGCACGCAAACCAGCCCTCGATTTCTTACGAAAAAGTCGGGCTGTTTTGCGTGAGAAGTGTCATTTCTGCCGCACATGTCGGCAAAAATGACGGATCTTACATTTATTCCGCCGCCTGCGGGCGGCGGAACTCCCTGCGGGAGGGCTTTTCGATAAGCTGAAACGGGCCGGACACTTGTCCGGCCTGTTTCTTTTTGACCGAGGAACAGTTCTTGCAAACAGGGAACAGAATCTGATATACTATATCTTGATTATATATGCCCTAAACGACTATGTTTTTCGGCGGGGCAAGAAGGAGTTGCGTTATGAGCGCCAAATACGACGTTATTATCCTGGGCTGCGGCGAGGCAGGCATCTTCGCCGCCTATGAGCTGGCCCATTCCGCCCCCGGACTGAAGGTACTGGCCGTGGACCAGGGCGCCGACATCTAGCACCGCTGTTGCCCCATGGTGGCGGGCTAGGTGACGGAGTGCATCCACTGTCCTGTGTGCCATACCATGTGCGGCTTCGGCGGAGCGGGGGCCTTCTCCGACGGAAAGTTCAACTCTACCACCCAGTTTGGCGGCTGGCTCACCGATTTTATCGACGAAAAGACCGTCATGGAGCTGATCGCCTATGTGGACTCCATCAATGTGGCCCACGGGGCCACGGAGGAGTGGTTCTCCACCAGCAGCCCGGAGGCCAAGGCGCTGGAGCGCCGGGCGCTGGGCTATGATCTGCACCTGCTGCAGGCCCGGTGCAAGCACCTGGGCACCGAGAATAACCTGCGCATCCTCACCAACATCTATGAGGGGCTGAAGGACAAGCTGGAGTTCCGGTTCAACACCGAGGTGGAGACCATCTCCACCGACCCTGAGGGATACCGCCTGACCCTGAAGAAGGGGGACGACCTGGTTTGCAAATATCTGCTGGCCGCCCCCGGCCGCAGCGGAGCGGAGTGGTTTTCCAACCAGTGCAAGGGTCTGGGTCTCCAACTGCTGAACAACCAGGTGGATGTGGGCGTGCGGGTAGAATTGCCCGCGGCTGTGTTCGAGCATATCACCGATGTGGTATATGAATCTAAGTTTGTTTACCGCACCAAGCAGTACGGCGACTCTGTCCGTACTTTCTGCATGAACCCTTATGGCCATGTGGTGGCAGAGAACGTGGAGGGGATCAACACGGTGAACGGTCACTCCTATGCCGACCCCGCCCTGCGCAGCGAGAATACCAACTTCGCCCTGCTGGTAAGCAACCGCTTTACCCAGCCCTTTAACGAGCCCTACCGGTACGGCAAGCACATCGCCTCCCTGTCCAATATGCTGGCCGGCGGCGTGCTGGTGCAGCGCTTCGGCGACCTGGTGGGCGGACGGCGCTCCAACGACCACCGCATGAGCAAGTCCTTCGTCAAGCCCACCCTTACCGCCGCCGTCCCCGGCGACCTGTCCCTGACCCTGCCCAAGCGGCAGCTGGACGACATCATCGAGATGATCTATCAGCTGGATAAGATCGCCCCAGGCACCGCCAACTACGACACCCTGCTGTACGGCGCCGATGTGAAGTTCTACTCTGCCCGCCTGCAGCTGACCGGCGAGCTGGAGACCGGCCTGCCCAACT
>CAJMQD010000164.1 GCA_905215425.1 uncultured bacterium | reverse complement strand
TGATACCCTCCGTAGGGGCCGGTGTCCTCACCGGCCCGCAAGCGGCCACAGGCCGCCCCTACAAACCGTTTATCGTATCCCGTAGGGGCCGCCCCATGTGGCGGCCCGTGGAATGAAATACCTCCCTCCCACCCGTTTTTGGTATAGGGGGTTCCGCCCCCTATAACCCCCATGGCCCGATGTGGGCATCGGGCCCTACGGTAAAGCACCGTAGGAACGCCACCTTTCCCCCTGTGGGGGAAAGGCTTAACGCTGGCCCATTTAGCCGTTCAAAATCCCTATTCTAATTTCCAATTCGTATATCGACCCATATATATTACAGACTGTAGAGGTATCTTATGCCGGAAATTCAAATTCTTCCCTCCCATGTGGCCGACCTGATCGCCGCCGGCGAGGTGGTGGAGCGCCCCGCCAGCGCCGTAAAGGAGCTGGTGGAGAACGCGGTGGACGCCGGCGCGTCCAAGGTAGTGGTGGAGGTGAACCACGGGGGGATGACCTTCCTCCGGGTCACCGACGACGGCCGGGGCATCCCCGCCGAACAGCTGCCCCGGGCATTCCTGCGCCACGCCACCAGCAAGCTGCGCACGGAGTATGACCTGGAGGCCATCGGCACCCTGGGCTTCCGGGGGGAGGCGCTGGCCGCCATCTCCGCCGTGTCCCGGATGCAGGTCCTGTCCCGCACGGAGCAGACCCCCATGGGGGCTTCTCTGGCGCTGGAGGGGGGCATCCCCGGGCAGGTGGAGGAGGCCGGCTGTCCCCTGGGCACCACCATGGTGGTGCGTGACCTGTTCTACAACACTCCCGCCCGGCTGAAGTTTATGAAGAAGGACGCGGCGGAGGGGGCGGCGGTGTTCGCCGCCGTCCAGCGGCTGGCCCTGTCCCATCCGGAGGTGTCCTTCAAGTTCATCCGGGACGGCAAGCAGGAGCTGCTCACCCCCGGAGACGGCAAGCTGGAATCCGCCGTCTATGCCGTGCTGGGCCGGGAGCTGGCCCTGGGCCTGCGGCCCGTCCAGGCCAGCGGCGAGGAGATGTCCGTCACCGGCTTCGTGTCCATGCCCGCCTGCTGCCGGAACAGCCGGAACTGGCAGTTCTTCTTCGTCAACGGCCGGTTTATCAAATCCCGGCTGATGATGGCCGCCCTGGAGGAGGCCTACGCCAACCAGAGAATGGTGGGAAAGTTCCCCGCCTGTGTCCTCCACCTGCGGACAAAGCTGAACGCCGTGGATGTGAACGTCCACCCCGCCAAAACCGAGGTGAAGTTCGGCGCCGAGCGGCAGGTGTTCTCCGCCGTGTACCACGCCGTGCTCTCCGCCCTGGAGGCCGACCACAGCCATCCCGCAGCCGTGCTGGACAAGCCCGCCCGGCACGACACGGTGACTCCAAACCAGACCACCCTCATCCCCCCTGCCCCCGCTGTACACCCGCCGGTGGTGCAGGTCCATGATTCCACCTACCGCCCCGCCCCCAAGGCGGAGCCCCCCCGATACACCGCTCCGGCCAGACCCGAGCCTGCGCCGGTCCAGCGTCCGACCATCGCCCCCGTGGTCTCCACTCCCCAGCCAAAGCCCGTCCCGCAGGTTACGGCGGCCGCGTCCGCCCCGGCGCAGCCTGTCCCGCAAACCAAGGCGGAGCCGGCGGCCGCCCCTTCCCCGGTTCCCGCACCCGCGCCCACAGAAGCCGCTCCCCCTATGCCGGAGATCGCCCCCTGGCGGGTGGCCGGAGAGGTGCTGAACACCTATATCATCGTGGAGCAGGGGGACAGGGTATTCTTCATCGACAAGCACGCCGCCCACGAGCGGATGAACTTCGACCGCATGAAGGCGGCGGGCTACACCCCCATGTCCCAGACCCTGCTGGTGCCCGCCGTGTGCCGCCTGGACCCCCGGGAGGAGGCCGCGCTGGTGGAGCAGCTGCCCCTGCTGGAGGAGTTCGGCTTTCAGGCGGAGGATCTCAACGGCGCGCTGATCGTCCGTCAGGCCCCGGATTATCTGGACGTGGAGGACATCCCCGGCACCCTGTCGGAGCTGGCGGGCAAGCTGCTGGCCGGGGGCCGGCCCGACCCCGCCGCCGCCCGGGACGAGCTGCTGCACACCATGGCCTGCAAGGCCGCCATCAAGGGCGGGTGGAAGACCAGTGTGTCCGAGCTGGAGCGGGTGGCTCAGGCCGTCATGTCCGGACAGGTGAAGTACTGCCCCCACGGCCGCCCCGTGGCCATCGAGCTGACCAAAAAAGAGCTGGAGCGGCAATTCAAGAGGATTTAAAATTTTATAACCCATCCCAGTAGGGGCCGCCATATAGGGCGGCCTGCTGTAGGGCGCGACGACCCGGCGCGCCGTCCGAAGTTTGCCTTTTGTCCGTCCCATGGTCCCGACTTTCGGAGAAGGACGGGGGATATTTCGCCCCCGGGCGAGGTACTTTCCATGGATGGAAAGTACCCAAAGATCCCCGGGTCTGCGGACCCGGACCCAGGGCGCACGTTTAGGCCGTACCCCAAATTTGTTCGGCGCGGGCATGAACTTGGGGCCGCTGCGTCCTCCGCCCGCTGCCGCTCGTATCTATCAACTTCACGCTTCCCCTCTTTTCCCCCTCGCGCCTCTCGTATGCCTTGCCTTTCCGGCTCCGTTGGGTTCGTTTCTCGCTCCATGCATGGCCCGATGGAGGCATCGGGCCCTACAGTGTTGCGTTGCCCGCAGGGCGGCCTGTGGCTGCCCGGGGGTGTGGGGGTGCAACCCACACACGGGTCGGAGCCCCCAGGAACCCATTTATGACCCAGCGTCAGCGGTCATAAATGGGAGAGTCGGAGCAAGGGAGCGCAGCGAGGGATGCCCACACCTGGGCGTCCTGAGTGGAGCAGGCTTTGTGACGACGAGGTGGGTGGATATTAAATTAAGGAGGTTCCTTATGCAGTTGACCTGGACCACGCTGCTGGCCCAATACGGGCAGCAGCACAACGGGCTTTTCTTCGGCGGCAACGACGACAGATTCGACGGCCAGCTGATCCTGAACCGCGGGGAAAAGTCCCCCCTGCTGGTGATGCTGCGTCAGGTGCAGTCCGGCCGGTATGCCAGCAACCAGCTGACCGCCCGCACCAGCGTCCGTCTGAGCGGAGACTACACCCTGGACATCCGTCCCAAGGGGCTGACCGGCTCCGGTTATCAGACCATTATGGCTCTGGCCGGGCAGAGCCGGGACTACGGCTGTCCCGAGGCCACCAAGGGCCGGATCATCACCGCCAGCGACCGCCCCTTTACCAAGCAGATCCTCAGCTATCCGGAGCTGCGCCAGGCCCTGGCCCGCCAGACCGGCGAGCAGCTGCGGGTCTGTCCCGACGCCCGGGGGGACGGCTGGCATCTGCTGGAGATCAACCACAGCAATTTCGATCAGTCCCTCGGCATGGAAAGTTCCCCCTGGCCCACACAGGCCGTCCACGGGGAGTTCCTCTTTATGGGAGCCGACGAATGTGAGCCGCCTTTCCGCGCCGCTCAGGCGCAGTTTGACGAAGCCATGGACAACTTTCTTGATCTGCTGACGGCCGCAGGGGACGCCCTGGCAGTCTGGAGCGGAAGTATTAAGCGGACTTAAATTTTATCCCCCCTCCCAGTAGGGGCCGCCCCATGTGTCGGCCCGCTGTAGGGCACGACGACCCGGGGCGCCGCTTAAAGTTTGCATTTGCCCGTCCCGTGGTCCCGACTTCCGGAAAAGGACGGGGGATATTTCGCCCCCGGGCGAGGTACTTTCCATGGATGGAAAGTAC
>CAJMQD010000163.1 GCA_905215425.1 uncultured bacterium | reverse complement strand
TGTTCACCTCGTCAGCCATATAGTTGGTGGTATAGGCGGTGATCTCGCTGTCGCTCATGGGGTAGTCCTGTCCCACCACCAGCTGTACCGCGTTCTGGCTGACATCCACCACCAGCAGGCCGTCGGTGGCGGACAGCTCAATGTCCGTGGCCGTACCCACAGCCCAGTCGTACAGATTGCCGTCCACTCCGTCCATCACGGCCACCGCAATCAGGGAATTATACCGCTGCACCCAGTTGGCGTTATACAGGCAGATCTGCTGCTCGGTCTTGTCCGACAACTTACCTGCGTCGTCCAGGATCCAGGTGGCATAACCGGAGGTAGCCAGACTCTCGTCCAGGGCTGCGTTCCCTGTGGGAGGCGCAACCGCGGGAGTATTCTGTCCCCGGCTCCAGCCGATACCGATGGCCGCCGCGATCATCACTGCCGTGATCGTCACCGCGACCCAAGTTTTTTGAAATATCTTCATAGGATTTCCTTTCTGTAACAGGAAATAGTTCTCTGTCAGAACTGTAAACGCTGTAAGGTCCGGGGTAGTGGGGGCCATCCGCTCTGCGGCGTCACACATTTCGCCGCGACCCATCGTTTTCCCGGCCCGTAGGGCAAGGGCTCTGCCCTTGCCGTTTTTCATTTCGCAGGATTCGCTTTGCTCCTGCTCCGGGCGCTCGGACGCTTAGTGTTATCACGCCTCGCCTGTTCGCAACGCGCGGCTTCCCTCCGACTCGGGCTGGTGTCGGCGGCCGATAGCCGCCCTCCCTCGCCCTCGCTCCAGTCCATCCGCGCTGCTCACGACGGCTCGGACGCTTAGTGCAGCTCCAACAGCTTCTGCTTCAGCTCGCCTTCAATGCGGCCCGTCGGCGTCGCATGCTTCGCATCCCTCGCTTCCGCCTAACGGCAAAAGCTCTCTCGCTCCGCTGCTCCGCCTCTCCCGGACAAACCCGCTGCGCTGGGCTTTGTCCGGGTTCCCTCGAGCTGGGCCACGACCGCTCTGCGGCTTTCTCTCTTAGTGCAGTTCCAGCAGCTTCTGCTTCAGCTCACCTTCGATGCGGCCCAGCTCGACCTCGGCCTCCTTGCGCTTCTGGGCGCCTTCGGTCTGGATCTTCATCACCTCATCCAGGGTGGAGATCAGCTGCTGGTTGGTGTGCTGCAGGGTCTCGATGGAGACCACAGAGCGCTCGGCCTCCTTGGCCGTCTCGATGGTGCCCATCTTCAGCATATCGGCGTTCTTCTTCAGCAGGTCGTTGGTCATGTTGGTCACAGCGGTCTGGGCCGCGGTGGCCTGACGGCCGTGCTCCAGCCCCAGCGCCAGCACCATCTGGCTCTTCCACAGGGGGATGGTGTTCACCAGCGAGGACTGGATCTTCTCCAGCATCTGGGTGTCGTTGTTCTGCAGCAGGCGGGTCTGGGGACCCATCTGAATGGAGATCATCCGGGTCAGCTCCAGATCGTGGAGCTTTTTCTCAAACCGGCTGCATAGATTCATAAAGTCGTTATAGGCCTGGGCATCCTCCTGGGCCCCGGTCTGCTCCGCCTTTTTCCGCAGCTGCTCCAGGTCGTTAGCCCGTAAATACTCCAGCCGTTTCTTGCCGGCCAGGATGTACATGGTCAGTTCCTTATAATACTTGGTGTTCAGGTCATACATCTGGTCGAACATGGCGATATCCTTCATCAGCACCACCTGATGGTTCTCCAGCATGCGGACGATCTTCTCCACGTTGACCTCTGCCTTGGAGTAGCTGGCCTTCATGGCTTCCAGCTCATTTTTCTTCTTCTGGAACAGGCCCGCAATTCCCTTCTTCTCCGGCTGACCGAAGTTTTTCAGCTCTACCACCAGGGAGGACAGGGCATCGCCCACCTCGCCAAGGTCCTTGGTCTTAACGCTGGACAGGGCATTTTCAGAGAATGTGGCGATGTTCTTCTGGGCGGCTGCGCCGTACTGCATCACCATATTGGAGTCGGTAACGTCGATCTTCTGGGCGAAGTCCGCTACCATCTTCTTCTCTGCGTCACTCAGCATAGACTCGTCCAGCTTGACGGCATTGGCGTCCCGGGCGGCCTGGGCGGCAGCCTGAGCCGCGGTGTCGGGGGCGGACGGCTCCAGCGTCAGCTCCGGGGCGGCAGGGGCCTGGACAGCGGCCGCAGTGTCAGGGGTCAGCGTCAGCTCCGGGGTCAAATTCAATTCCTCGTTCATTCAGATTTCCTCCTCTTATTGTTCAGCAGACCTCCGGATGTCCGGAAAGCCCTTCGTTATCAGCATTTTCTTCCGTTCTTGGGTCCGGGCCGCTCAAAGCTCCAGCTTGATGCCGTCATCCCGGCCGCCTATCTGCTCCCCCGCCAGACCCTCCCGGGCCAGCAGGTTCTCCATCACCGTGATATCGGTGGATACATCCAGCGCCTCTTCCCCAAACAGGGCGTCCAGCTGCTTATCAAAGGCCTTTACAATGGTATCCATCATGGTCTCAATTTTGTCCTTGGTGGCGGAAATATTTTCCCCCGCCACGCCGGCGGCATCCATCCGGTCATAGGCATTCAGAATCTTCAGGGTTGTGGGCAAATAGTAGTCCAGGAAGCGGCGGATCTGGGGCTGCTTTTTGGGCTGGGCCACCACCTGATCAATAATTTTCCCCGTAACCTCCTCCAGATGGTCGATCTGGGCGGAGATTTTCTCGTCCTCGATGCTGTCGTTCAGGCGGCGCATTTCAGAGATGGCCCGCTCCCGCTCTTTCAGCAGCTTCTCGACCTCCGGATCCTTGGGGGGCTGAGGCTTTTTCTCCTCCTGCTTCGGCTTCTCCTTCGCCTCTTCCTCGCCGGGCAGCGTATAGGTCTTATCCGGACACAGCGCCTTTGCCACCAGGAACGCCGCCGCAGATACCACTGCACAAAGGACGTAATCCATCGGCTTGCAAAGGGACAACATGGTGCCGAAAACCAGCCACACCACGCCCACCAGATAGATGGGGGCTACGGAACGCTTTACATGCTTTGCCATAAAGATCTCCATTCTGCCGTTTTTCCGAACTTCGGCGGCGGGAATCCCCTCCGCCATCCGTTTCTTTCATACCAGTTTTATTGTACCTCTCCCCCATGGGATGTGTCAATAATAGATAACAGCTCCGCCCGGTTTAGCGGAGCAGTTCCAGCATTTTCCCCTTTCCACGCCACAGAATGCCGCCCAGTCCTTGCCAAGCGGAGGAAAACGCGCTACAATAGTCCAAAGAAAACGCAATGCCGCCCGCCGGGCAAGCTCCGGCGGGCGGCTATCTGAAGCGGCGGGCCTGCGGGTCCGCCGGGGCAGGCGGGGGCCGGGGGCACAGCCTTGGAACATCCCCCGGCTCCCCGCGGCGCCTGGCGCTGTCTGCGCCCTGTTCCGCTGCCGTATTCTATGCCTGCCGCTCCCTCCGCGTCCCCGCAGGCCGCAGATTTACAATCTGTCCGGCCCGACTTTTGTCAGAAAGGAAGCCAACAACATGGTCAAAATCGCTCCCTCTATTCTGTCCGCCGACTTTGTAAATTTACATCAGGAGATCCAGCGCGCCGCCACTGCGGACTATCTGCACATCGATGTTATGGACGGCTGCTTCGTCCCCAATATCACCGTGGGCATCCCGGTGGTGCAGTCGATCCGCAAATGCACCGACATGTTCCTGGACGTCCACCTGATGATCGACAAGCCCGCCCGGTTTATTGAAGCTTTCGCCAAAGCCGGGGCCGACCTGCTCAGCGTCCATCTGGAGGCCGACCACCCCACCCGCATCGCCCAGGCC
>CAJMQD010000162.1 GCA_905215425.1 uncultured bacterium | reverse complement strand
CTACCCTATGACTAAGCCGGTGTGCAAGCCCTTGCTGCCGGTCTACGACAAGCCCCTGATCTCCTATCCAATTTCCGTGCTTATGCAGGCGGGCATATCCGAGATTCTGGTCATCGTCCCTCCCCAGGAGACGGACACCTTCCGCGCCCTGCTGGGGGACGGAAGTCAATTCGGTATTTCTATTTTTTATGCGGAGCAGCCTGTGGCCCGCGGCATCGCCGACGCCTTGCTCATCGGACAGGAGTTCGTCGGGGATGACCATGTGTGCCTGGTGCTTGGCGACAACATCTTCTACGCTCCAACGCTGGCGGCTTCGCTGAAAAAGGCGGCCTCGCTGACTCAGGGCGCCACGGTATTCGGCTACTGGGTGGAGGACCCCCGTCCCTTCGGCGTAGTGGAATTTGACCGGCAGGGCAGAGCCATCTCGATCGAGGAGAAGCCCCGCTATCCCAAAAGCAACTATATCGTTCCCGGCCTGTACTTCTACGACAATCAGGTCATGGACATTGCCCGCAGCCTGAAGCCCTCCGCCCGGGGCGAGTTGGAAATCACCGATGTGAACCTGGCCTATCTGAACCGCGGGCAGCTGCAGGTGGTTCCCCTGGAGAAAAACCTGACCTGGCTGGATGCCGGCACCGCCGACAGCCTTCTGGCGGCCGGGCAAACCATCAAGCATATTCAGGACACCACCGGCCGCTATGTGGGCTGTCTGGAGGAGCACGGCCTGTACGAGGGCTGGCTGACCCCGGATCAGGTCCACGCAGCCGGGGCCGAGCTGTCCATGACCCTGTACGGCAAATATCTTCAGTGTCTGTAAACAATAAGGAGTACACCCGATGAGAGAGATCCTGATGCTGGCCACCGGGGGCACAATTGCCTCCCAGGATGCCGGAAACGGGCTGCGCCCCGCCATTACCTCGGAAGAAATTTTAAGCTATGTATCGGAGGCCGCCCGCCTGTGCCGGGTAGACGCCATCCAGCTTATGAATCTGGACAGCACCAACGTGGGTCCCGCCCACTGGCTGCAAATCGCGCAGGCCATCCGGGAAAATTACAGCCGCTACGACGGTTTTATCATCACGCATGGAACCGACACCATGGCCTATACCGCTGCGGCTCTTTCCTATTTGGTGCAGCAATCCCCCAAACCCATTGTGATCACCGGCTCCCAAAAGTCCATCTGCATGGCGGATACCGACGCCCGCCGCAACCTGTACCAGAGCTTTCTATACGCCTGCGACCAGGGGTCACAGGGGGTCAGCCTGGTGTTCGACGGAAAGGTGATTCTGGGCACCCGCGCCCGAAAAGAGCGCACCAAAAGCTGGAACGCCTTCTCCAGCGTGGACTATCCGGAAATTGCGGTGATCCGGGATGACCGGATCATCCGCTACCTTACTTTAGACACTCCGGGCGTAGAACCCGCCTTTTATACCTCCCTGGACGACCGCGTCCTGCTGCTCACCCTGATCCCCGGCATGGGGGCCCAGGCCTTGGAGCGGCTGAGCGACAGCTATCAGGCCGTCATTCTCCAGTCCTTCGGCGTGGGCGGTCTGCCCGGCGGAGACAAGGGCGAGCTGGCCCAGGCGTTGAAGGCCTGGCTGGACGCCGGCAAGACTGTGGTGATGATGACGCAGGTGTCCTATGAGGGCAGCGACATGACGGTCTATCAGGTGGGCCACGACCTGAAGGAGCGCTTCGGCCTGATGGAGGCCTACAACATGACCATGGAGGCAGCAGTAACCAAATTGATGTGGGCTCTGGGCCAAAGCCAGCGGCCGGATGAGGTCCGGCGGCTGTTCTACCGGCCGGTACAGTGCGACATCATTCGCTGACGGAGGGACACAGCTATGAACGCCAAACACAGAATCAAACGGGTGTCCTGCCTGCTGCTGGCCCTGCTTCTTCTCTGTGCCATGATCCCGGCCTGTCTGGCCGGAGAGGCCAGTCAGAACTGGGAGGCCACCATCCTCTTCACCCACGACCTTCATTCCCACTTTCTCCCTCAAGACACGGCGGAGGGCGGCCAGTCCGGGGGATACGCCCGATTGAAAACCGCCATCGACCGGGAAAAAGTCCGGCATCCCAACGCCCTTCTGCTGGACGGGGGAGACTTCTCCATCGGCTCGCTGATCCAGACCCTCTATGTGGATGAGGGGGCAGAGCTGCGCACCATGGGCGCCCTGGGCTATGACGCAGCCGCCTTGGGCAACCATGAATTCGACCACAAAGGCACCGGTTTTGCCCAGATGCTGCGCTCCGCCGTGACCAGCGGAGATCCTTTGCCCGCCCTGGTATGCGCCAACTATAAGCCCGCCGACAGCAATCCCAACAAGCTGGACATTCAGCGGGCCATGGCGGCCTACGGCATGGCCGACTACACTCTGTTGGAGCGGGGCGGCATCACCTACGGCATTTTCGGCATTTTCGGCAAGGACGCAGATGACTGCGCCCCCACCTCCGGCTTTACCCTTACAGATGCGGCTCAGGCCGCCCAGCGCTGCGTGGACGCCCTGAAGGAGCAGGGGGCCCAGGTCATCATCTGTCTGTCCCACTCCGGCACCAGCGAGAAGCAAAAGGAGTCAGAGGACGAGCAGCTGGCCAAAAATGTGTCCGGGATTGATGTGATCGTCTCCGGCCACACCCACTCCACCCTGTCGGAGCCCATTGTGGTCAACGACACCTATATCGTCTCCTGCGGCCCCTACTGTTCCAACCTGGGCTCTATCACGTTAAAGGGCACTGTGGGCGACAGCAAGAAGACGCTGGAGGATTACCGCCTGGTCCCCATTGACGGTACCCTTGCGGATGACCCTGCCATCTCTGCCTTGGTGGATAAATGGAAACACCAGGTCACCTCCGGTTATCTCTCCCGGTACGGACTGACCTATGATCAGGTTCTGACTCATTCCGACTTTTCTTTGTCCACCCCGGAATCCGGCGTACAGGAGAACAACTCCCTGGGCACGCTGGTAGCCGATGCCTTCCAGTGGGCGGCCCAGAATCTTCAGGATGAGCCCTATGACGGTTTGACCATTACGGTCACGGCGGACGGAGTGCTCCGCGCCCCCTTGTCCACCGGAGATATTACCACCTCCATGGCCTTTGATGTGTTGTCCATGGGGGTGGGGGAAGACGGCACCTCCGGATTCCCCCTGGTGGACGTCTATCTCACAGGAAAGGAGCTGCGGGCCGCTGTGGAGGTGGACGCCTCTGTCACCCCCATTATGCCTGCCGCCCAGCTCTATTTCAGCGGGATCGAATACCGCTTTAATCCCCACCGGATGTTCTTCAACCGGGTGTACAGCGCCCTGCTGGCAGAGGAGACCGCCCAGCAGGGGACGGACAGCTCCGGCACCGCCGTAGCTCCCGTGGAGCGGACCCTGACCGAGATTGACAACCACAGGCTCTACCGTGTTGTCACGGGGATGTACTCCGCCCAGATGCTGGGCACGGTGAAGAGCAAGTCTATGGGGCTTCTCTCGCTGGTGCCCAAGGACGAAAACGGCAACGAGATCACCGATTTCTCTTCCCGGGTGCTGAAGGACAAAAACGGCAATGAGATCAAAGAGTGGTACGCCCTGGCAGCGTATTTGAAGCACTTCGGGGAATCCGGTGTGCCCGCCAGCTATCAGAACCCCGATTCCTGCGGCACCAAGCATGTCAGCCGCAGCTGGAATCCGCTTCAGCTGCTGCGCTCCCCCAACTGGATCACCCTGCTCACCCTTTTGTTTATTGTTATCGTTCTGGCCCTCGTGATATTGATTCTG
>CAJMQD010000161.1 GCA_905215425.1 uncultured bacterium | reverse complement strand
TAAGGATTATCTGGGCGAGCCCAACTCCCACCTGGCCCACAAACTGCTGCACACCACCTACACCCCCAAAGAGAAGTACTCTGACCCTGTTACTTCTCCTGATCCTATCCCCAACTTCCTTCCTTGATTTGCGGATCTCCCATCTGCAAAAAGCAGCAGGCCCCGGCATCCAACGGATGCCGGGGCCCTGGCTTGCAATTTGAAATAGCAGTATGATTATAGCGAACATAATAGAATTGATAATTGATTTTTCTGAAGCGATACAATATAATTTGGCCATCTTAAATAAGAAGGCGGTACCAGTGGGACTGTAATTTGTGCAGTTAATCGCTATTAAAGGTAAGGTAAATCAAAAAATAATTTTCAATAATATTAGAGTATAACTTGTAAAATTCATAATAAACCGCCAGTTTTCCTTAGCAGCTGGCGGTTTGTCATTATTTAAGATTAAAAATACGAGGAGGGAATATTATAAAAGAAAAAATGAAGCAGTATAGGCTAATTCAAATCCTATGGATGGTTGGACTCATAGCCGATTTCGGCCTTGCATGGGGGCTGCAATATAAATTTGCACTTTTTATGAGTTCCAATAAAGTCGAATTGTCTATACTCTGGAATCAAAAAACACTTTTGCTGAAATTCCTGCTGCTGGTAGCTCTGCGCATGCGGGGGGGGAGTTTATTAGCGCTCAATCGAGAGTTGTATCATTTCTTTTCCCCAAAGAGACAGGCAGCTGGTGTCCAAATTAAATGGAGCAAAATGGCTTTGCTTGCCATCCCCATGATGGTTCCTGCGTTAGGACTTGGTCGTTGGCTTTATCAGATAGGGCTTATATCCTATCCAGTACTCGCTTTTACCTGGGAGGAGTATACCCGTTGCTTTTGCGCGATCGCAGCAGGATACCTTATATTCCCTTACTTTATTGAAAAGGACCAAATGCAATAAAAATCAGCAGCAGGCCCCGGCATCCAACGGATGCCGGGGCCTGCTGCTGTATGTTTATATTATTCGTTTACCTTACGAATGACTTTGCATGGGCTGCCCGCCGCCACGGTGTTGGCGGGGATGTCCTTTACCACCACGCTGCCCGCGCCGATGACGCAGTTGTCGCCGATGGTGACGCCGGGGCAGACCACCACCCCGGTCCCGAACCACACGTTGCTGCCCACGGAGATGGGCTTGAAGACCTGATAGCCCGCTCTGCGGCGCTCCGGGTCGGTGGGGTGGACGGCGGTGACAAAGGTGCAGTCGGGGCCCACCAGAACGTCGTCGCCGAAGGTGATCCGGCCCCCGTCCACCAGCTTGCAGTTGGAGTTGGCGAAAAAGTTGTTCCCCAGGGTGATGAAATCCCCGTATTCACAGAGGAAGGGGGACTTGACGCAGAACTCCCCTTTGGCGTGGGGGAGCAGCCGGCGGAGAAGCTCCTGCTTCCGGGCGGCGTTCTGGGGCGGGGTGGTGTTCAGCTCGTAGCACAGCTGCTCCGCCCGGTCCCGCCGCCGCTTCAGCTCCGGGTCGCCCCGGATGAACTCCAGCCCGGCCAGGGCCTTGTCCCCTTCCGTCATGGCGCCCGCCTCCGGTGCCTTGACCAGGCCGCCCTCCAAATCGGGGAGGACCCGGTCCCCCAGGTCCAGATCGCGGGCGTAGGCCAGACGGTCGGCCATGACGAAGCGGTGCTCCCGCCCTGCACCGTCCGCGGCCACCACGGTGACCTTGGGCTCCTGCCCAGCGGGGCGGCCCTCACAGCCGAAGTCCTCCTCGATGATGTCCACAATGGTCAGAACTTCCATGGCGGTGGCCTCAGCCGTTAAAGCGGTTCATGGCGGTGTCCGGGCCGTCGGCCAGCAGGCACTCCACCGCGTCCGCCGCCCGCTTGATGGCGGCGTCCATGGTTTTCTTGTCCTCGCCCACGAACTTGCCCAGCACCCAGTCGGCCAGATCGTAATCGGGGTGGGGCTTCTGGCCCACCCCCACCCGGATGCGGGGGAACTGGTCGGTGCCCAGATGCTGGATAATATTCTTCAAACCGTTGTGTCCGCCGGCGGAGCCCCCCTTGCGGATGCGCAGCCGGCCGGGGGCCAGGGCGGTGTCGTCGGAGATGACCAGCACATGGTCCGGAGGGATCTTATAGAAGTCGGCGGCGGGGCGGACGGCCTCTCCCGACAGGTTCATAAAGGTCACCGGCTTCATCACCAGCACCTTCTGCCCGCTGATGGTCACCAGGTCGGTGAGGGCCTTGAAGCGCAGCTTTTGTATGGGGGCGCGGCAGCGCTCGCCGATCTCGTCGGCCACCATATAGCCCACATTGTGCCGGGTGTTTTCATATTTTTCGCCGGGGTTGCCAAGACAGACCAGAAGCCAGGCCGCACCGCCGGAGCTTTTAAAGAACATTTGCGGTCCCTCCTATAAAGAGTACCGGGGCGGGCAACTTGCCCGCCCCGGAATCGGTAAAATAAACTCAGGTGAACAGAGGGGACACGGAGGTCTCCATGTAGATGTGGCTGATGGCCTCGGCAAACATATGGGCGACAGAGATGTACTTGATCTTGGGGCAGTTCATGTCGGGCTTGGGAGGGATGGTGTCCAGGAAGACGACCTCGTCCAGCACGCTGTCGGTGATGCGCTGGAGGGCGGGACCGGACAGAACACCGTGAGAGGCGCAGGCGGTGACGTCCTTGGCGCCGCCGATGTCCACCAGAGCCTTAGCGGCGTGGCACAGAGACCCGCCGGTGTCCACCATGTCGTCCAGAAGGATGACGTGCTTGTCCTTTACGTCGCCGATGATGTTCATGACCTCGGAGGAGTTGGCCTTCTGGCGGCGCTTGTCCACGATGGCCATGGGCATATCCAGCTTCTGGGCGAAGGCGCGGGCGCGGGCCACGGAGCCTACGTCGGGGGAGACCACGATGGTGTCTGCGTGGACGGGGGCGAACTTACGGAAGAAGTGATCCACAAAGATGGGGGAGCCCAGCAGGTTATCCACGGGGATGTCGAAGAAGCCCTGGATCTGGTTGGCGTGCAGGTCCATGGTCAGCACACGGTCGGCGCCGGCCTCGGTGATCAGGTTGGCCACCAGCTTGGCGGAGATAGGATCGCGGGGCTTGGTCTTGCGGTCCTGACGGGCATAGCCGAAATAGGGGATGACGGCGGTGATGCGGCCGGCGGAGGCGCGCTTCAGGGCGTCGATCATGATGAGCAGCTCCATCAGGGAGTCGTTGACGCTGTGCAGTCTGCCGTCTTTCACAAAGGAGCAGGTGGACTGGACCACGAACACATCGGAGCCGCGCACCGTCTCGTAGAAAGAGGCAAAGTTCTCGCCGTCGGAGAAAGCACCTACCTCAGAGTTGCCCAGGGAGACGCCCAGTTCCTTGCAGATGTCCTTGGCAAGCTGGGGATTTGAGTTGCCGGTGAACACCTTGATGTCCTTCCCATGTGCGATCATAAATAAAATCTTCCTCTCATTTTTTGAACCGGTCCGGCCCTTCCCAACCGGTCGGCCCATTTATTTTGCCGAATGTCTTTGGAGCGCAAACAGCCCCACATTCTTTACATATAGAATAATAGCAGGGGTCGCGTCACCATTCAAGGGGAAAAACGAAAAAATTACGTCAATTCTGTATTTGAGGGGAAAATAGATAGGAAAAAACGGCACTTTATGTGTAAAGTGCCGCAGTTTTGCATAGCGGGCTTCAAAAGTTTCCCGGGACAGAAGGGATCTGTCCCGGGAAAGTGATTTTTTTAACGGGTTTGTCCGTTGCCGACAATCAGATATTTGGTGGAGCAAAGCTCCCGCAGACCCAGAGGGCCCCGGGCGTGGAGCTTCTGGG
>CAJMQD010000160.1 GCA_905215425.1 uncultured bacterium | reverse complement strand
CTTCTCTGCAAAGCGCTGAGCCTCTATGGTAAACAAGTCCTTCACCAGGGCGTAAATGTCGCAGTAATAGTAGTAAAAGGTATTTCGGTTGATCCCACAGCGCTCTGCAATATCCACCACAGAGATCTTATCCATGGGAGATTCGTTCAGCATCTGGATAAAGCACTGCATGATCGCCTTTTTCGTAAACTGTGCCATTCTCCCGCTCCTTTCTGTTTCAAGTTAAGAATACCTGATTTTCAGCGGATTTTCAAGGCATTTCTGCCTTTTGTCCGATTTTCTCCCGTTACAGCAGGAAGTTTTCTCTGCCCGCCGTCTTTTCCGCCCACCGGGGAGACAGCCCCCTCAGCCGCTCCACCGCCGCCGACAGCTGCCGGGCTATATAGTCCACCTCTTCCGCAGTATTCTCCTCGTTCAGGGTCAGGCGCAGGGAGCATCGGGCCTGTTCCCGGGACAAGCCCATGGCCGTCAGCACATGGCTCGGCTCCAGCGAGCCGGAGGCGCAGGCGCTGCCGGAGGAGGCGCAGATGCCCTCCCGGTCCAGCAAAAGCAGCAGGGGTTCCCCCTCTGCGTCCTCAAAAGAGAAATTCACATTGCCCGGCAGGCGGTTATCTGTGCCTCCGTTCAATGCGCTATGGGGGATGGCGGACAGCCGCTCGATCAAACGGCGGCCCAGTTTCTCTGTTTTCTCCCGGTTGGCCGCCAAACGGGCGGTCATTTCCTCTAAAGCGGCGGCCAGACCCGCAATGGCGGGCACGTCCTCCGTTCCGCCCCGGGCGCCCCGCTCCTGCTGCCCGCCAAAAATCACGGGCACCGGGTGGATCCCCCGGCGGGCATACAGCGCCCCCGCCCCCCGCGGGCCGTGGAACTTATGGGCGGACAGCGACAGCAGATCGATATTCTGGCCTCTCACATCGATGGGCAGGTGTCCCGCCGCCTGCACCGCGTCAGTATGGAACAGCACGCCCCGCCGACGGCACACCGCCCCGATCTCCCCAACGGGCTGGATGGTCCCCACCTCGTTGTTGGCAAACATCACCGACACCAAACAGGTATCCGGCCGGATGGCGGACTCGACCTGCTCCGGCGTCACCCTGCCCTCGCCCCCTATGGGCAGAAGGGTCACGGAGCAGCCCTCTCGCTCCAGCTGCTCCAAGGTATGCAGAACCGCGTGGTGCTCAAAGGCGGTAGAGATGATATGCCTCTTCCCCGTCCTCTGTCCCACAGCGGCAGCGGTGCGCAGCGCCTGGTTATCCGCCTCGCTTCCGCCGGAGGTGAAGGTGATCTCCCGGGGGCTGGCATTCAGGCAGCGGGCCACCCTCTCCCGGGCGTCGCTCAAGACCTCTGCCGCTCTCTGTCCCGCCCAGTGCAGACTGGAGGGGTTGCCCCAGCACTCCTGCATACAGGCGTTCATGGCCGCCAAGGCGGCCGGACTGATTTTTGTGGTGGCGGCATTGTCCGCATAGACCTTCATGGTATTTCCCTCCCGAATGAAAAAAGTGCGGCCCGCCATATGCGGGCCGCACCGGTTCAGCTTGTCGAAAAAGCCCTTGTGCAGGACAGTCCGACTTTTCGAAATGCTCAGCGCAGGCCGCCGCCAAACTCCGCCATCTTCAGACCCTTGTTGCGGTCCTCCACCCACTGAATGGCCCAGGGGGAGGAGAACAGCAGCAGCTGATTGCCCTTGTAGTCCTCCACCAGCTTCACGCCGTTGGGCAGCAGCAGATCCTCCTCCTTCAGGGCGGGGGCATCCTCGTCCTCCTTCACGATCCACCGCAGCAGCTCGTAGGGCAGGCCCTCCTTGTACAGTTCCACGTTGTACTCGCTGCGCAGGCGGTACTCCAGCACATCAAACTGCAGGGTGCCCACCACGCCTACAATGACCTCCTCCATGCCGGTATAGGGGGTCTTGAAGATCTGGATGGCGCCCTCCTGGGCGATCTGCTCCACGCCCTTCAGGAACTGCTTGCGCTTCATGGTATCGATGGAGCGGATGCGCTCGAAGTGCTCCGGCGCAAAGGTGGGGATGGGGTCGAAGGCGAACTTCTTCCCCGGGGAACACAGGGTGTCGCCAATGGAGAAGATGCCCGGGTCGAATACGCCGATAATATCTCCGGCGTAGGCCTCCTCAATGATCTCCCGCTCCGCAGCCATCAGCTGCTGGGGCCGGGACAGGCGGATCTTCTTGCCCTCCTGCACATGGTAGACCTCTTTATCCGCCTCAAACTTGCCGGAGACGATACGCATAAAGGCAATCCGGTCCCGGTGGGCCTTGTTCATATTGGCCTGGATCTTAAAGACAAAGGCAGAGAAGTTCTCGTCAAAGCTGTCGATCACCTCATCCCCCGCCTTTCTGGGCAGAGGGGCGGTGGTCATGCGGAGGAACTCCTCCAGGAAGGGTTCCACACCAAAGTTGGTCAGAGCGGAGCCGAAGAACACGGGGGACAGCTTGCCGTGGCGCACCCGGTCCAGGTCGAAGTCGCAGGAGGCCCCGTCCAGAAGTTCGATCTCATCCACCAGCTGATCCCGCTTTTCTTGCCCGATCAGGCCGGCCAGAGCGGGGTCGTTGGGCTCGATCACCGTGGCGGTGGCCGCCTTGGCGTTGGTGTTGGAGGTAAAGTGGATCACCTTGCGGTTCTGCCGGTCGTAGACGCCTTTAAACTCCTTGCCGCAGCCGATGGGCCAGTTCATGGCGTAGGTGTCAATGCCCAGCTCGTGCTCCAGCTCCTGGCACAGCTCAAAGGGGTCCCGGGCCTCCCGGTCCATCTTGTTGATAAAGGTGAAGATGGGGATATCCCGCATGGCGCACACCTTGAACAGCTTCCGGGTCTGGGCCTCCACACCTTTGGCCGCGTCGATGACCATGACGGCGGAATCGGCCGCCATCAGGGTGCGGTAGGTGTCCTCCGAGAAGTCCTGGTGGCCGGGGGTATCCAGAATATTGATACAGAAGCCCTCATACTGGAACTGCATCACAGAGGAGGTGACGGAAATACCGCGCTGCTTTTCGATCTCCATCCAGTCAGAGGTAGCCGCCCGGGTGTTCTTCTTTCCCTTTACCTGTCCGGCCTGGGCAATGGCTCCGCCGTACAGCAGGAACTTTTCTGTCAGGGTCGTCTTACCGGCATCCGGGTGGGAGATGATGGCAAAGGTACGCCGACGCTTGATCTCAGCTTCGTATTTCGACATAGGGGGGTCTCCTTCTAAACAATGATAGAAACAGAAGCGAACACTCCGCTTCTAAAAAATTTGGATAACTAAAATATTGTATCACGCCTCTTCCCTTCTTATCAAGGGGCAAGGAGATATTTTCAGACGAAAAACACCGCCGCAGCCGCGGCGGTGTTTTTTTACGTTTATTCTTCCGGACCGGTATAGCTGTGCTCTTCCGGCTCATATACCGGAGGCGGGCACTGGGCCAGCTGGGTACGCAGGCGATAGAACCGGGCAGCCGCCACAGCGGTATAGGGGGTCAGAAACAGGTCCACAGGCAGAGGCAGCAGGGCCATGGCCAGCGAGGCCGCAGGTGCCGACTGCACTGTGCCGATGGCCACTGCAATATTTCCGCCCCGCACGTGGGCGAATACCGAGGACAGATCCAGCCAGCCCACCAGGGACACCAGGCCAACGCCCAGGATCATCAGCAGCACGATCAGCAGATACCAGCCCAAGAAGGACAGCTGCAGCTTGAAAAACGCCATCTTCTGGCCCCGCATCAGTCCGATGCTGTCCCGAATGGCCCGGCCGGAGCTGCGGCGGCCATCTCCCTGATCGATCATCAGATACCGGGCCAGCACATACCGCAGACTGACAATATAATATACCCCCCAAACCA
>CAJMQD010000159.1 GCA_905215425.1 uncultured bacterium | reverse complement strand
GCCTTCCGCCGGGCCGACGAGTTGGCTGTGGCTATGGAGTGCCGCTGCTATCACGGCGGCGAGGGACGCACCCGCCTGCGCCAGTTGAAGTACACCGCCGCAGACCGCGCCGTGATCGTGCTGTTTTTGGTGATGGTCGTGGTCACCGGCGTATTGGGACACTTCGGGCTGTGATTAAACCAACCTCTTACTGCCGCTCCGCAAACGGGGCGGCAGTATGCAAAACCGCCGGAGGTGATGGAATGGAACGAAATATTGCTCTAAAGCTGATGTATAATGGCACAGCCTACCACGGCTGGCAGATCCAAAAGAACGCCATTTCCGTGGCAGAGACCCTGGAAAAGGCGCTGTCCACTGTGGTGTGCCACCCGGTAAAATGCACCGGGGCGGGCCGCACCGATGCCGGCGTCCACGCCGAGACCTACATCGCCAATTTCCGCACCACCTCCACCATTCCCTGCGACCGCATCCCCCTGGCCGTAAACACCCGCCTGCCCAAGGACATCGTGGTGGTAAAGGCCACCCAGGTGCCGATGGAGTTCAACGCCATCGGCTCCTGTCACCGAAAGGAATATACCTACCGCATCTACAACTCCCGCTTGGGCAACCCCTTTTACGTAGACCGCGCCTGGTTCTACCCCAAGCATCTGGATGAGGCCGTAATGCAGCGGGCGGCGGACCAATTTGTGGGCACCCACGACTTCCGGGCTGTGCGCTCTGTGGGCACCGAGACCCGCACTACAGTGCGAACGGTATATTACTTCAACGTATCTCGCACAGAGGAACTGATCGAGTGCAAGGTCTGTGCCAACGGCTTTCTGTACAACATGGTTCGGGCCATGACCGGCACAATCGTCTACGCCGCCGAAGGAAAGCTGTCTCCCGAGGATATCCCGGCGATCCTTGCCTCGGGCAACCGCACCCTGGCGGGTCCCACAGTCCCCCCCGGAGGGCTGTATATGACAAAGCTTTGGTATGATGAGGACGTATTATAATGGCAAAGGATACTGAACAGAAAAAACCGAATCTGTTCCTGCGCATCCTGATCCTGGCAATGACCGCCGCCCTGATGCTGGGGGCCTTGTTTCTGGTGGTAAATCGGGATACCTACAATCTGAATACGCTGAAAGCCTGGCTGTCTCGCCGCTCCCTGTCCGCTGACGAGACGGGAATCGGAGCCGCATTTTCTTACTCCGGCGGCAGCAAGCAGTCCGTCACCCTGCTGGACGACGGCATCTTATTTGCCAGCGATGCCGGAGCGCGGTACTACTCTCTGTCCGGCCAACTCTATAACGAAGAGATCACCCCGCTGGAAAACCCGGTGCTCACCTCCGCCCACAAGACCGGCGTGGTCTATGATGCAGGGGGCGAACAGCTCTATCTCTATCGGAACGGCCAGAAAGCCTTCTCCCTCTCCCTGCCGGACGGCGGCGACCTACTGTCTGCCCGCTGCAATGACAGCGGCTGGTTGGCCGTCACCGCCCAAACCAGCGGTTATAAAGGGGCCGTAACCGTATATGATGACGTAGGAGCAAAGGTCATCGAGATCAGCCTGTCCTCCACCTTCGCCGTGGACGCCGCCGTCTCCCCCGACAAAAAAACCGTGGCCGTAGTCACCATGGGGCAGGTGGAGTCCTCCTTTGAAAGCCAACTCCTTCTCTACCCCACCGACAGCGACCAGCCCTCAGCCACCGTATCCTTGGGCAGCTCCGCCGTACTGGATCTGGAGTATGAACAGAACTATATCTGGGTCCTGACGGACGACAGCCTGCATATTCTATCTGCCGACGGTTCCTCCCACGGGGTATACTCCTTCGGCCGCAGCTATCTGAAGGGCTGCCGGCTGGGGGGCGACGGGTTTGCCCTCCTCCTGCTGGGACACTACCGGGCCGGCGCAGCTACCCAGGCCGCAGTAGTGGGTCCGGATGGCTCTCTGCTGGCCGATCTGGAGCTGCGGGACCAGATATTGGCCTACGACGCCGCAGGCAGCAGATTTGCTCTGCTTACCGGCGACGAGCTGACCCTCTACTCCCCCGATGGACAGGTTCTGTCCGCCCTGAATGACCCCCAGGGGGCCAAATACATGGCCCTGTCCTCCGACGGCTTCGCCCTCTTGGCGAACCAGCAGGAGGCGTGGTTCTATCTGCCCAACTGATTTCTCTTGAAAGGAGAGGCTCTATGAATCCTATCATCTATGACGTGCTTGCCGCTGCCGTGCTGATTCTGGCCTTATGGCAGGGCTACCGCAAGGGCTTTGTGCTCACTCTGTGCGGCTGTCTGGCCTTCTTTGTGGCTCTGATCGGCGGCTCTATGCTGGCCTCCGCTCTGGCCGAGCCTGTCAGCCAGTTGATCCTGCCCCTGATCCAAAACCGGCTCACCACGGCCGTCGCCGCCCAGAGCTCCGCCGCGGCGGAGGGCGTCACCCTTCCCGCCCTTCTGGACGCCCTGCGCACCTCCGAGTTTTACAAGCAGTTTGTCTCCGCTGTGGAAAGCGCCATCAACGAGGGTGTGATCGCCGCCACTGGCAACCTCGTCCACGCCGCGGCTTCCTACATCGCCCTGCGTCTGGCCTGGGGCGTGCTGTTCCTGCTGTCCTTCGTGGTGGTTCTGGTCGCCTGGACTCTGCTCAGCCGGGCCTTGGATCTGGCCTGCAAGCTCCCCGTCCTGTCCACTCTGAATCACTGGTCCGGAGCCGCTGTGGGTCTGGTGAAAGGGCTTATCATCGTCTATGCCGCCACCTGGCTTCTGAAAGACAGTCTCCTTACCCCAGACATTGCCGCCCAGACCCACCTGGTCAGCATTTTCTACGCCTATATCCCCATGCCCCTGTAAAGGCAGGTCTTGGACAAATTATCCACACATGTTGTTCACAACCAGTTCACATTTAACGTGTATATTGTGCGTAGAGCCGGACCGGGGCCGTCCCCTGTCCGGCTCTACGGGAAATTTATTGATTTTCTCCTGAGAGGAGTGCCTTTATTATGCAGCCTTCCCTATGTTCCCGCTGCGGTAAAAACGTAGCGGTCATCTTCATTACCAAGCTGGAAAACGGCCAGACCAAAAGCGAGGGGCTCTGTCTGAAATGCGCCAAGGAGTTGGGCATAAAGCCGGTCAACGATATGCTCAGCCAGTTGGGCGTAGGCGACGACGACATCGACAAGCTGTCTGAGGACCTGACCTCCACCCTGGGGGATCCCTCTGCCCTGGCCTCCATGTTCAACCCCCAGCAGGAGGGCGGCGAGGATGAGGACGACACCGGACGCACCGCCACCTTCCCCTTCCTCAACCAGCTTTTCGGCTCCAGCCCCGCCCCGCAAAAGCCCGAATCCGGCGAAACGCCCCCGCCCCGGGGCGACAAAGCCAACGCCTCCAAAGGGCCCAAGCGGAAGTATCTGAACGACTACTGCATCTCCCTGACCAAAAAGGCCCGTGAGGGCAAGCTGGACCAGCTGGTGGGCCGCGACCGCGAGATCCAGCGTGTCATCCAGATCCTGAACCGCCGTCAGAAAAACAACCCCTGTCTGATCGGCGAACCAGGCGTGGGTAAAACCGCCATCGCCGAGGGCCTTGCTCTGGCCATCGAGCGGAAAGAGGTCCCCTATAAGCTGCTGGACAAGGAGGTCCATCTGTTGGATCTCACCTCCCTGGTCGCCGGCACCCAGTTCCGCGGCCAGTTTGAAAGCCGCATGAAGGGCCTCATCGAGGAGATCCGCAAGATCGGCAACATCATCCTGGTGATCGACGAGGTACACACCATCGTAGGCGCAGGGGATGCCGAGGGCTCTATGAATGCCGCCAATATCCTCAAGCCCGCTCTGTCCCGGGGCGAGATTCAGGTCATC
>CAJMQD010000158.1 GCA_905215425.1 uncultured bacterium | reverse complement strand
CTGCGGAGAAGATGCTGACCATCCAGCTGGCCAAGGGCCGGACAGAACTGGACTATTTGAACAGTGTTCTGGAAAACATCTCCCTGTCTGAGGGGGAACGGGATCTGAAGGAGATCCGGCAGGAACTGGCAGGCTGCGGCTATCTCCGCGGCGCCAAGGGCAAGGGACAGGAAAAACGGGCCAATTCCAAACCCATGGAATTCCGCTCCTCTGCGGGGCTGCGTATCTCCGTGGGGAAAAACAACACCCAAAATGATCTGCTCACCTGTAAGCAGGCCTTTAAGAGCGATATTTGGTTCCACACGCAGAAGATCCACGGCTCCCATGTCATCCTGTGGACGGAAGGAAAATCCCCCGACGCCCAGAGCCTGAACGAGGCCGCCAGTCTCGCCGCCTGGTATTCCCAAGGCCGGGACGGAGGTAAGGTCCCCGTAGACTATACTCCGGTAAAATATGTAAAGAAGCCCGCCGGGGCCCGCCCCGGCATGGTCGTCTACACCACCTATGAGACAGCCTGGGTCACTCCGGACGGAGAACTGGCCAAGCAGTTGCGGGTAAAATAACGCATAAGCCGCCGCAGTACTTGTCTATAAGGTACTGCGGCGGCTTTTTACTGAATGAAATATATGATCAATCCTAAAACTACGCTTGCACTGATTCCGAATACCAGAACCGGCCCGGCCACAGAGAACATCTTTGCGCTCATACCGGTGACATAGCCCTCGCTTTTGAATTCCAGCGCCGGGGAAACCATGGCGTTGGCAAATCCGGTGATGGGCACCAGGGTACCCGCCCCAGCCCGCTTTGCCAGTAGATCAAACCATCCCAGCCCGGTAAGCAGGGCAGCCGCCGCAATCAATGTTACTGACACCGCCGTTCCCGTCTGGGCCCGGTCCAGGCCCATCCCCTTGTAAAGGGCCGTCAAGCCCTGCCCAATGGTGCAGATGCCTCCCCCAACGCAGAAAGCCCAAAGCAGATTCTTCCAACTGGGTGACGGTTTGGCCTTGTCATCCACCATCTTGCTGTAATCCTGATTGGAAATTTCCATATTCCGCCGCTCCTCCCATAGCTCTTATCTATATAAGGGTAGCGTGGCGGTTTTCAGGCATTTTATGCACTGAAAATATCTTCCACAATGAGATCTGCTACCCTGTTTACCCGTTCAAAATCGATATAAGGATGATAGAGGGCCTCCATTTTGTCATGCATTGACTTGGTATAGGCCAGATTACGAATACCTTCCTCGGTGAGGGCGTCCCCCATTTTTCTGATAAAACGGGTTCTGGCGCGTGTTTTGCGCAGCAGTTCTCCATCCACCGCCCCTTCCATCCGCAGGCGGCGGTACGGCTTCTCCGGGAAGGGCATAGCAGGCGTGGTAGACACAAACGCCAGCCCCAGCTCCGGCACGATCAAGTGGGCCAGACGATCTACGGCCATGGGGTCGGGACAGGCAATCACGTCATAGCCCGCCTCCACGATCCCGTCCAGCAGCGGGCTGAGCAGGGAGTGGGCCAGGCCGCAGCGGTCAGACAACTCATAGACCCGACTGCACTGTGCCAGCACCGTATCATATAAGGCGATCCGCCCCCGGTGTGTTACCGCTGTCAGAAACCGGCCTTTCACATGCCCTGGCGCCGCCCCTCGGCGGCGGGGCACCTCCCGGGCCAGGATTCCCCGCGCTCTGCGCACCATTTTTTCCTCCAACTCCCGGTCGGTCACGATCGTCCGCAGCTCCTCCATCATGTCCCCCGCCGCACTCAGACAGCGGTATGCACTCCGATAGCCCCCTTTATAGGCCTTCGTCACGGCCATGATCTCCTGCCTCACCGCCTCCAGACCCGGGCGGTAACAGTCGCCCAAATTCACATACTGCTCCACCACCCCGGGATACTCCGGCTCAATGACATGGGCAGTGTCTCTTTAGGACACCTTTTTGCGGCAGGTGGTGGACGGCACAAGGCCGTGGTCATGATACCTAAACTTTAGAATTTCCATGTGATTCTGACTTCCTGCTCGCCGGTATCCGGATTAGTTTCTCCAATCTCAATTTTTTCGATTAGAGCCACCGCCAGTTCTCTGGGCAAGGTGTCCAGTTGCAGGAGCTCCCGTGCCTTTTCCATCAGGTCTTCCTGCTCCTTTGGCTGCTCCCGCTCGGCCAGTTCATCACCGATTTGGGCCAGCCGCAGTTCCAGTCGGCTTTTCTCCGCCAGAAAGTCCCGGTTCAGCTCCACGAATTGGCCCTCGCTCAGAACGCCGGAGATCTTATCAAGATACAGGTTCTTCAGTGCAAGGCTCCGCTTTTCCAGCTGGGAGCTCAATGCCTTTTGTTCCTGCAGCAGAGCGTCCTTCCGGGTATCCTGCGGTGGCGGAATGTCCAGATCTTCCAGTGTGTAGTAGGTCTGAACATAGTGCCGCAGCCGCTCCAGCACCAAATCGATCAGTCGATCCAACCGGATGGAATGGCGGGTGCACAGCTTCTCCACACCGCTGTCGGCGTATAGCTTGCACCGCAAGTAATAGACCTGCTTATGCCCCTTTTTGCCGTTGGAGCTCTTACTCATGGTGCTGCCACAGTTTATGCACTTCACCAAACCGGCCAGAGGATGAACCATTCCTGTTCCATCTTCTCTGGTGCGCAGCGCCATCAGCTTTTGCACCGTGTAGAAGGTCTCGGCATCAATGATGGCCTCGTGAGTTCCTTCGACTCTGAACCACTGTTCCCGAGGCATGGTGATGAGAGTCTTGGACTTATAACTCACCTTTTTCGTCCGCCCCTGCACCATGTTGCCGATGTACATCTCGTTATGTAGGATCCGCCATACCGTTGTCTTGTTCCAAAGGCCGTAGTCGTTCTTAACGGGATGGTTGCAGCTCCAGCCGCGTTCCGCCTTGTACCGGGTGGGATTGACGATTCCCCTGCTGTTGAGCATAAATGCGATGTTCTGCTTGCCGTGGCCCTCCAGCGCCCATTGAAAAATCTGCCGTACCACCTCTGCCGCTTCCGGCTCTATGATGAGGTGGTTTTTATTTTTGGGATCTTTCTGGTAGCCGTAGACGGGAAATCCGCCGATGTACTGACCCTGCCGCCGCTTCATATCAAAGACCATGCGGATGTTTTCGGACAGGTCCTCCAAATACCATTCATTGATGAGACCGTTGATCTGCCGGGCCTTCTTGTTGCCTTTGATCTCAGTGTCGGCGTTGTCGGCCACCGCAATAAAACGGATGCCCCAAACGGGAAACAGGCCGTGGATGTACTTCTCTACCAGCTCCATATCTCGGGTAAAACGAGACTGGCTCTTGCAGAGGATGATCTGGAACTTCTTTTCCTTGGCCGCTTCGATCATGCGGTTGAAGTCGGGCCGCAGGCTGTCGGCGCCGGAGTAGTCCTCATCGCAGTAGATATGGTAGATATCCCAGCCGCGCTCCACGGCGTAGTTGATCAGCAGAGACTTCTGATTCTGGATGCTCTCGGATTCGGGCTGTTGCTTATCTTCGTCCTCCTTACTCAATCGTGTATAAATCGCGCAAAGGATAGTTACACCTCCTTCAAGGCATAACTGCTCACCAAAATCGTAACACGGGAGCAGCTACCCGGCAAGAAATTATTTGAAATCCCTACGCCGCTAAAACGCAGCGTAGGGATCATTTACGAAGTTCTTTTGTGAGCCATGCGGTGATGGCTTGTTGGATAACAATATTATTTGGTTCTTCAGTATTGGACTGCCATTTTTCTGCTAAGATAAATATCGGTTCTTTCACGAAAACACCTCCGAGGAAATCTATGACCTAACATCAACAGATATGAAAAAGTAGATGTGCAACTACACATCTACTTTTCTATAT
>CAJMQD010000157.1 GCA_905215425.1 uncultured bacterium | reverse complement strand
ATGAAGCGGCCCTCCCCTTATCTAAGGGGAGGGCCGCTTTTCATTTTCTGTTTACGTCCGGGGGAATACCACGACCAGCAGCATCTTAAATGCCTCCTGGGCAAAAACGGCGTGGGGCTTGCCCGCGGGCATTACCAGGCACTGGCCCTTGCGGACCAGATGCGGGGTGCCGTCTACGGTAAACTTGCCGGTGCCCTCCAGCACGGTGACCATGGCGTCGCCGCCGGAGGCGTGGGTGCTGATCTCCTCACCTTGATCAAAGGCAAACAGAGTGATGCTCACATGGTCGTTCTGCGCCAGGGTGCGGCTGACTACCTGGCCGGGTGTGACCTCTACAAGGGCGGCCAGGTCCAGAACTTCCTCGCCGGGGATGTTTTTCATATACTTCAATTCCATGGTTTTCGGGTCCTTTCCGCATTTATACCGCTGAAAATTTTGGGCGCGCATAGGATAAAGAAAATTTTAGGGGGTCTGCACGATTACATATTCGCCAGAAGCTCTTCCAGCTCTTCCTTGGAGAAGCGGTAGACGCTGTCGCAGAACTGACAGGTCAGTTCTGCCTGTCCCTGTTCCTCGATCAGGGAGGACAGTTCCTGCCGGCCCATAGAGATCAGCGCGCGGGTGACCCGATCTCTGGAGCAGTAGCATTTATATGCCACCGGATGGGTCTCCAGAATTTCCAGCTCGAAGTCGGGCAGAACCGCCCGCAGCAGGCCCTCTCCGTCCAAACCGCTGGCCAGAGCGCCGCTCACCGGGCCCACCTGCCGGATACCGGCTTCGATCTTGTCGATGACCTCTTCCGGCGCGCCGGGCAAAAGCTGGATCAGATAGCCGCCGGCAGAGGTGACGCTCTGGTCTGTCCCCATCAGCACCCCCAGTGCGCAGGCGGTTGGGATCTGTTCACTCTCTACAAAATACATGGCCAGGTCATCGGCGATTTCGCCGGAGAACAGGCCGATCGAACCCACATAGGGCTCCTTCAGACCGATGTCTTTGATGACTGTCAAAGTGCCGTCGGTCCCCACGGCCCGGCCGATATCCAGCTTGCCCGGATGCTTTTCCATCAGGTCTACATGGGGGTTCTGCACACAGCCCCGCACATTGCCCGTACAGTCAGAGACGGCCAGGACGGTACCTAAGGGGCCGCCGCCCTTGATCTGGAGGGTGACAGAGCCGGTTTCCTCCTTCAGGGCGTCGCCCATCATAGAGGCGGCCATAAGGGTGCGGCCCAGTGCCGCCGTGGCTACGGGCAGCAAAGTGTGGATGTTCCGGGCCCGTTCCACCAGATCCCGTCCGCTGATGGCGGCGGCTTTAAAGTAACCGTCGGCGGAAATGGCCCTTACAATATGATCAGACATAGATTAGTCGTCCTTTCTTGCAACAAAGAAAATGCGCTGCTCGTCTGCAGCGGGGGCGCGCAGCTTTTTATCCCCGTAGACCCGGATATCCCGGAAGCCCGCCCGGTGGAGCATCTCGGTCAGCTGCTCCACAGAGTAGGCCCGTTCCCGGTGCAGCTCCACGTTGCGCTCCCACTGGCCGGAGGCGGGGTCCAGCTGGAAGATGTCCATGTAGTAGGAGCAGATCTGGCTGCGTTTGGAGAAGTCCGCCCGCCACACACAGTAGGCGTCCTCCGTCTCGTCCAGAAACACCTGTCCGTCCAGAGCCTTCAGCTTTTCCGGGGTGTTGACATCAAATAGAAACAGGCCCCCGGGCATCAGAAACAGGTGGACCCGGCCAAAGGCCTTCTCCAGCTTTTTGGGGTCGGTGACATAATTGACGCTGTCCAGACAGCACACACAGGCATCAATCGTGCCGTACAGGTCCAGCTTGTCCATAGACTGGCACAGAAAGATGGGTTCGATGGGGGCGGCTCCCCGGTTTTTTTCGGCCGCTTCCGCCAGCATCTCCGGGGACAGATCCACGCCGATCATCTCGTATCCCCGGCGGGCCAGTTCCATGGTCAGCGACCCGGTGCCGCAGGCCAGATCCAGTACCGTGTTTCCGGGCAGGCCCCGGCGGCGGAAGTGCTTTTCCACATAGTCTGCCCAGGCGGGGTAGTCCACATCCGTGGTGAACTCGTCATAGCAGCCGGCCAGAGATTGATAGCTGCTCATTCTTCCTGTCCTTTCAAACGGGGGATCACCGTCTTGTAGCCGTCTGCGCCGTAGTTCAGCGAGCGGTTTACCCGGCTGATGGTGGCGGTGGAGGCTCCGGTGCGGTCCAGCACCTCGCTGTAAATCATGCCGTCATCCAGCAGCATGGCCACCTCCATGCGCTGCTCCATGGCCTTCAGCTCTGACACAGTGCACAGGTCCTGGAAAAAACGGCGGGACTCGTCCTCGTTCTTCAAAGTGAGGACAGCCCGATACAGTGTGTCTCCGCTGATTTTGTCAATAAACTTGGACATGAGGAAATACCCCTTTCGCAGCCGGACAGAGTTAGCAGCCCGGGATGATGGCCCCGGGCCTGCTGCAATTTGGAAGAGGCCGGGGAGTTTAGTTCATTTCTTATAGTAGCATATTAACGCGAGAAAGTAAAGGGAGAAAGGGCAGATTCACAAAAAGGATTCCGGGCCAGTAGAATAAAGGGAGAGGGGGCGCTCTTATGAAGGAAGACCGGGAAGCGCAGGTCCATTGGCGGAAAAAGGAGCGGACTATGACCTTAGAGGGGGAGCGGGTGCTGTCCTACTGTCTGTCCTGGCCGGAGGAGGAAAATTGCCGCCGCATAACACGCTACTATGTCCGCATGGCTCAGCTTTGGCAGGACCGGTGGGAGAAACGCCTGTACCCTCTGGCCTGTCTGGAGCTGGTCCGATGCCGAGAACAGGCCGGGGTGTTTATCCCGTGGCGGTGCGAGATGACGGGGAAACTCGCCTTTTGCAGCCGGGGGTTGGTCAGCGTGGTGCTGACAGTCCGGGAGATGGACCGTCCGGGACGGAGCCGCACGGTAGTCAAGGGGATCACCTGGCGGCTGAAGGACGGGAGGCCCCTGCCGATGGGGGAGCTCCTGGCGCCGGAACAGCGCAGGAAAAAACGGCTGACCGCAGCCTTGGCACAGGCGGCGGAGGAGCTGAGGCGCTCGGGAAGCTGCGTGCTGGACCGGGATGCCGGGGAAAAACTGTTTACCGTGCTGGACCGGGACAATGTGTGGCAGGAGGGGGAGTGGGCTGTATGGGCCTTTCCGCAGTGCTCCATTGCTCCGGCGGCGGAGGGCTGTCCCATTTTACGGGTGCCGGCTGCGGCAGCGGGGCATAAAAATGCGGCGGAGGGCCACTCCGCCGTGAAGGGAGGTCAATCCAGTGAAAAGTCGTCGTCGGTCAGGCTGCTGAAATCTGCCTTCACCGGACGGGGAGGGACCCGTTTCATAGGGTCATAAGTAAACCGGCGGCAGGAGGAGCCCTGAGACATGACGCCCTTCTTGGGGCAGATCACCTGACCCTCGTCCAGCGGACGGCTGTGGATGCAGTAGCCGCAGCGCGGCTCGATTTTAGCTTTGAACAGGTTGATTTTAAACAGGGGCATAGGGGACACATCCTTCCTTTCCCTCTTGCCCAAGGGGGATACTGCCATTATACCCGCTTACGACGGATTTTTCCACCGCTTTTTTTCACAGCGGTCAGGCAAAGCAAAACAATAGCGGCACAGGTCCCCAAGGCTATGCCTGTGGACAGGGCGAGACAGCGGGAAAAATCCAGAGCGGACAGCGCCGATACCGGAAGGGAGAGGCAGCTGTCTGCCGGTTCGGACAGCTTCAGCAGAGGAATCAAAAACCGGAGCAGAGCGGCGGAGAGGATGCCGTGCAGCAGCTTTCCGCAGAGATAGGTGCCCATAGAAAGCCCGCTGTCCCCCAGAAAGGCCAGACCCTGACAGTGGACGGACAGTCCCGCCCAGCCCAGC
>CAJMQD010000156.1 GCA_905215425.1 uncultured bacterium | reverse complement strand
TCTATGAGCACGGTAGAGGCGGAGTGGGCGGCCTGGTAGATCTGCTCCTTGAGGCGCTGGATGGCGTCGCTTTTCCCGATGATGTTGTCCATACTATAGCGTGCGCCCCGTATGCGTGAGAGCTCTTTCTTATAGAATTCGACCTCCCGGGACAGCTCGCTCAGCCGTGCCGACACATCATCCACATTCTGTTTTCCGTAGACGATCACATAGATAAAAACGCCGATAACCTTGCCGTTGGCGTCCAGCCGCGGGATATAATTGGTGACCGCAGGGACTCCTTGGGCCCGGACCACCTGGGCCAGAACGGGCTTTCCCGTGCGCAGCACCTCGGGCGCGTGGGTATCCGGAAGCAGCTCCCACACCTTGCGTCCCAGCGCGTCCTGGGCCGTATGACCGGTAAAGCGCTGCCAGCTCGGGCTGACATAGATATAGGTGCCCGTCTCGTCCAGCACCGCAGCCGCGTCCAAGTTCTCGATAAACTGCATCATGCAGGCCTGGTCCAGCTTGTTCTTCTGTTCCATACCGCCGCCCCCCAGCGTTGCACAGGTTCTTGGTACTATATCAGCGGCCCCCTCCCCGCCGCAATTGACATTCTGTCTAAATTCACACTTTTTCTTTGTATATAACAGAGAAAGTTCCTGTTTTATCGCATTTTTAGTTTATTTTTGTTCATTAGGCATCCAGATTATTTTAAAAAATGTAATCTTTTTATGACATGTCCGCTTTTCTTTGCATGCGTCTGTTTGGCCCTGAATTCGACTGACTCCAGTGGGTTTCAGGGCGTGTGGAATGTTCCCTGTGCCCGAAACTCCGAACACTCCCGTCCTGCTCTTTTCCCGATCCGGTTTGGCAAGCCCTTGGAGGCGCTTGCTTTTTCCCGTGAGGCGCATTTGGCATTCCATTTGCTTATATCTCTCGTGTGCAGGCGGCAGCCGCCCCCCGGTGTTCCGTCTAAACCGCGCAGGACGAAAAGAAGGAGTGTGTTTCACGTATGAAAATCATTGATCTTTCCATCCCCATTGAGTCTGATCTGCCCAGCGACCCTGAGATTCAGATCCCTCGTATCCAGTACTGCAACCACAAGGACACGGCGGAACAGATGGCGGGTTTCTTTCAGGGCTGCACCGTGGACGACCTGCCCGAGGGCAACGGCTGGGGCATTGAGTTTTTGAAGGTCTGCACCCATTCCGGCACCCACGTGGACGCCCCCTATCACTATTATCCCACCATGAACGGAGGGGAGAAGGCCTGGACCATAGACGAGGTTCCCCTGGATTGGTTTGTGGGCGACGGCGTAGTGATGGACTTTCACGACAAATCCGACGGATACAAAATCACCGCCCGGGATGTGGAAGACTACTTCAAGCGCATCCACTACACCCTGAAGGCCGGCGACATCGTGCTGCTCCGCACCGATGCGGACGACCGCTGGGGCAAGCCCGAGTACCTGGTGGCAGGCGCCGGCATGAGCTATGATGCCACCATGTGGCTGCTCAATCAGGGGGTGCGCGTCGTCGGTACGGACGGTTGGAGCTGGGATGTGCCTCTGCCCTTTGAGGGTCAGGAGTTTGAAAAGAACCACGACGCCTCCATCATCTGGGAAGCCCACCGGGTAGGCCGGGACAAGGCCTACTGCCACATTGAGAAGCTGACCAACCTGGACCAGCTGCCCGTCACCGGCTTCAAGGTGAACTGCTTCCCCGTAAGCATCAAAGCGGCCTCCGCCGGCTGGGCGCGCGTGGTCGCATTCGTGGAGTAATCCTATCGCCGGAGCGCGCGGCTCCCTGGAAAGAAAGTGAGGAAATGTATGAACGCCAACACCATTTTTCTGGTTCTGTTTGTGATTTTCTGTGGTATTCTGGTCGGCTGTGGCATCGTCAGCAAGCGTTGGGTCAAGGAGTCCTCGGACTATATTCTGGCTGGACGTGAGATTTCCACCTTCATCAACATGATCGGCGTGTGTGCCATCGGCTTTGCCGGCACCACCGTAGCCCTGGCTCCCGGCTTTGCCGTACAGCTGGGCCTGACCGCTTCCTTCGCCTGGGGCAGCATCTACGGCATCTGCGGCTTGCTGCTCTTCGCCCTGCTCTTCTCCAACTTCATCCGCCGCTGCGGCGCGCAGACGCTTCCTGAGTATCTGGAGATGCGCTATGACGGCAAGGTCCGCTCCGTAGTGGCCATCACCTCCGTGGTCGGCATGTCCGGCATCCTGGCCAACAACATCGTCTCCTGCACCAATGCCATCGCCGGATTCACCAAGTGGAACGCCACCTTAATTATGGCGGTTATTTTCCTGGTGATTATTGCCTTTACCTTTATTTCCGGTCTGTGGGCCACCACTCTGACGGACTTCTTCCAGGTCACGCTGGGCGTGATCATCGTGCCCACCATCCTCATCCTGCTCTGCCAACGCTACGGCTGGCTGGATGCCATCAACGCTGCTTGGCCCGGCGGGAACGCCTTCGCCGCCGGCATCACCGGCGGCGCCCTGAAGGGGATCGCCCCCACATACCCCTCGGTGCTCAACTTTGTCATCTGCTTTGCCGCTGCGTTGGTATGGGGCAACAATTACTACTGGATGAAGATCGCCAACTGCCGCAGTGAGAAGGTCGCCCGCAAATCCTTTGTCCTGGCTGCCATTATTCTGGTGGTCGTCTTCTGCATCCCTCTTGGTATCATCGGCGCCTTTGCCGGCGCCTTCCTGGGCGAGAATTTCGCCGCTCCCTTCGGCTCCGGCTCTGTGGCGCCCACCGGTGCTTACGGCCTGATCGCCTCTACCTTCCCCGCCTTCCTGGGTTCTTTCTTTGTCATCGGCGCCGTAGCCGCGTCGGTGTCTACCGCCTCTACCTCCGCTTTGGGCGCCTCCGCAGTGGCCACCCGCGATATTTATCAGCGCATGATCAACCCCAAGGCGGACACCAAGACGGCCCTGAAGGCCTCCAAGTGGATCATGGTGCTCATCGGCGTGCTTACCTGGGTCCTGTGCCTGTTCCCGGGCGGCCCCACCTATCTGTTTGCCTTTGCCAACTGCTGGCTGGTGCCTCCTGCCATCCTGCTGGGCCTGGGCGCCATCTGGCCCAAGTTCAACTCCCGCGGCGCCATCTGCGGCGCCCTGGCCGGTATGATCACCATGGCTGTGTTCACGCTGCTGGGCGACGTATTCAAGGTATTCGCCATTAACAAGTACATTTACCTGGCCACCCTGGGCTTCTTGGTGACTCTTGTGGTAGCTGTGCTGGCCTCCCTCACCGGCAAGCCTAAATACTACGGTGAATCCAACTGGGAGCGGGTCCCAACCGCCTCCAACCGCAAAGACGTGAAGCTGGATGCCACCGACCTGCAGGTACTGGAGATGATCCGAGTGGGCCACTGCTACATGGCCGACCTGACCGATGCGCTGGGCGTGGACTCCAAGACCTCCTCTGCGGCCGTGGAACACCTGGATCAGGGCGGCTACATCGTCCGCGCCGGGATGCGCGGCTCCAAATTCTATACCTTCTCCATCACCGATAAGGGCCGCGCCGCCCTGCCCGTCCTTGGAGGCCGGGAGAGCGAGATGGCCAGGGAATGCCTGACCCCCCTGTATGTCCAGCTGCTCAAAATCGTCAAGGACACTCCTGAGAAGCAGGCTGAGTTCCTTCAGAAAAACGGAATCAAGTCTATGCGCATGTCCTCGATCTGCTCCCACCTGACCCGTCAGGGCTACATTGTGGAGGGCGGTCTGTTCAAGCGGAAGCTGCGCATCACCGATAAGGGCATAGCGGCGGTCCAGAAGTACGCCTAAGCCGCTTCCCCCACACACTGGCATCCGGAGGACAGGGCCGCTATGATGCCCCGTCCTCCGGTCTGTAAATGGAGTTTTTTCCAGGCCTCAGGAAGAATACCGCCGGAAGCGG
>CAJMQD010000155.1 GCA_905215425.1 uncultured bacterium | reverse complement strand
CCAGACCGGCGCAGACCAGAGCGGCCAAAGGGCAGAGACCGCGCAGCTCTACTACCAGACGCTGCTGGAAGACCGCCTGAGCGACCTGTTTGAGTGCCAGCGCTTCTATGTCTACTGGGAAACGCCGGAGGACTACCGCACCGTACATAAGTCCTCCGACGAGCACCAGATCATCTTAAAGGCCGGAGCATATGACGCATCCGCAAAGCTGCAAAGCGACGCACTGCCGGTGGACGACGGCTGGATCCAGCGGAAAAACCCCGGCGTGATCGTCCAGGTCGTGGAGCGCTCCGTCCTTGGCAGCGGGGTGCAGTCCACCCGGCAGGCCGAGGCGGTCTGCGGCGCATTGAAAGCCCGGGAGGGCTGGTCCCGGATCGACGCCGTTCAAAACGGCCGGGTCATTCTGCTCTCGCAGGAGCTGCTCTCCGCCGGGGCGGGAAAGACCGGCGCGGAAGTCCTGCTCGCCAAAGCCATCTACCCGGCTCTGTTCAGCGACACAGATGGAGGCGAGGCCCTTCGGGCCCTGACCCAGGAAGCATACGGCGCCCCTGTGTCCGGTACATTTATTTATGTTGGTTGAAAGGAACTTGCAATATGACGATTCTTGTAATTGACGGTCAGGGCGGAAAGCTTGGAAAACGGCTGGTGGAGAGCATCAAAAAATCCTTCCCGCAGGTGGAGGTCATGGCCGTGGGCACCAACAGCGCCGCATCGGAGAGCATGATGCGCGCCGGCGCGGACCGGGTGGCCACCGGTGAAAATCCGGTCATCGTCGCCAGCCGGACTGCCCAGATCATCGTCGGCCCCATGGGCATCGCCATCGCCGACGCGCTGATGGGGGAGATCTCTCCGGCCATGGCCAACGCCGTTGCCGCCAGCACGGCCTACCGCGTGCTGATCCCCATGAACCTCTGCAACACCTATGTGGCAGGGGTCAGCCAGAGGTCTTCCGCCATCCTGGATGACGCGATGGAGCACATTCGCCAGCTGTTGGCGGAGATAGGGGGCGCGTCAGGTCTATGACCCGGAAAACTACGCTCTCTCCGGTGCAGAGCAGAAAACTTACCTTCTCGGCCCTGTATCTCGCCATTGCTCTGGTTCTGCCCTTTCTGACCGGCCACATCCCCGAAATCGGCGCGATGCTCTGCCCCATGCACATCCCGGCGCTGCTGTGCGGGTTTGTCTGCGGCTGGCCCTGGGGAATGGCGGTGGGCTTTGTGTCTCCGCTGCTGCGCTCCCTTTTGTTCGGAATGCCTACGGCCTATGCGGCGGCGGCAATGGCCTTTGAACTGGCTGTCTATGGCGCGGTTTCGGGGATTCTGTATCATGTTCTCCCCCGCAGGAGCTGGTCGGTGTATGCCGCGCTGATCGCCGCCATGATTGCCGGCCGTATGGTGTGGGGCGCCGTCCGTTTTATGATGGCCGGACTGCAGCACACGGTGTTCGATCGCTCCCTTTTCCTGGCCGGCGCAGTGACCAATGCCCTTCCGGGCATAATCGCCCAAATCATTCTGATCCCCGTTCTGGTCATCGCCATGGAGCGGGCAAACCTGACGCTGAACGGGACAAAATGACGGCCGCCCGCCCGTCTTAAACGCTGACTCCAGCTTCCCTTTCCCCGCGTATTCTCTATGGAAAACCCAGGGCTTGCCCTGAATCAGGCGCACACAAGCAAACGGAGAACCATTAAAACAGGGAGGCATCCAATGGCTGTGCCAAATTATGTTGACGTCTCCTGTCCGCTGCCGTATAATGGAAAAAATTCGGAGCCGTGCCTATATTTGCGGAACCCTTTGATGCACAGATGAATGTTGCCGAGTTCTCCGGCTTTTTCCGGCTGCGGGACGGCCTGTTCCAGCGCACCATGTTCATCGCGCCCAACGCCGCCTCCGGCTCCATCAAGCCCGCCAAAGGGCGCATCAAGCCGATGAAGGGGTATGGGTTGTTGGATGGAATGAAAGAAGGAATGGCATGAAAAACGAACGGAATTACGGCCTTGATCTCCTTCGCGTTGTTCTGATGTATATGGTGTGCATGCTGCATACGCTGTTCCAGGGAGGCGTCTTGGAGGCCTGCACGGCCGGGACGATCCCTCACAAGGTTTTCTGGTTTTTAGAGGTCCTGTCCTTTTGCGCAGTCGACGCTTTTGCATTGATCAGCGGCTATACAGCAACGGACAAGATGCGTAAATTTGAGAAGCTCACAGAGATGTGGTTTCAGGCCTTCTTCTATTCGTTTGTGGTAACGGCTCTGTTAACAATAGCCGGTCTGAATCCGGACTGGACTGTGAAGGACCTTATTAAAGCTGCCTTTCCGGTAACCTTTGGCGTTTTCTGGTATTTTACGGCATTTTTTGCGTTGTTCTTTGCAATCCCTGTTTTGAACCGGTTTATATTTGCGGTCGATGAAAGAACAGCCAGACGTGCGTTTGTACTGCTGATCGCATTATTTTCGGGGGTAGAAGTATTTGCGGGGGCCTTCAATACCCAGAGAGGATATTCTGCGCTTTGGCTGATGGTACTGTACTGTGTAGGTGCGCTGGCCAAACGGGGAAAGGTTTTTGAGGGAAAACACTCCCTGACCCTTATCACTGTGTGGATGGTATGCATACTTATAACATGGTTTGTTCAGGTCTTTCTTGGCAGCAAGCGATTGACAAGCTATGTATCTCCGACTATTCTGGCAAGCGGACTCATTATGGTGATCCTTTTTTCAAGACTTCGGCTGAAAGGGACCATCCTCGAAAAAATCTCACCGCTGGTCTTTGGAATTTATCTGTTCCAGCTCAATCCGGTGATATGGAATCGCTATTTGTATCATGCGTTTTCATCCGCTGCGCAGATGAATGTCCTTGCGGGAGTGCTCTGCGTCATTTTGTATGCGTTGCTGATCTTTGCCGCAGGATTGCTCGTCGAGTTCGTTCGGAGCAGGCTTGCAGCGCTTATGGGGATCCCATCGATCAGCAAACGGATCGTAACCGCGGCAAGGTGGCTGCTGGATCAAGCGGAATCCGCTTTGAATTAAAAATCAACTGAAAAAAGGCCCTCTCCGAACTAAAGTTTCCGGAGAGGGCCTGCTGCTTTGTTTTTCCGCTTTTTGCAGCTTTTTCGCCAACTTTGGCTTTTGAAAAATTCCGTCTTTCCCGATTTTTTCGTCAAAATGGCAAAAGACCTTGAAGCCTTACGGCCTCAAGGTCTTTCGATGTGGTGGACGCTAACGGACTTGAACCGCATTATTTCTTATCTTTTCAAAGCCTCTACCAGCTCCGAGATAATTGTTTTTTCCCGCATAGTCAAAGACGTCCAGTTGATAAAGAACGCCCTCTGTTCCTCGGACAACTCCACCATATTTCCTTCTGAGAAAAACTGGCTCAGCGATATTCCAAAGCCTTTACAAATAAGTTCAAGTGTAGAAATGGACGGGACCGTATTTCGTTTGAAAATATTTGAAATCGTGGACTGTGAAAGTCCAGATTCTTTTGCCAACTTATATTCTGTCCAATTCCGTTCGTTCAGCAATTCCCGGATACGGCCATTGACATCCATAACTATCACCACCTATGCCACTATTTTAGTATTTATATGAGCGGTATTATAGTTATGTATCGTATTGAAATTAGTACTCAATTGAGTTATAATTGAGGTACAATAAACGTTCGGGAGGATATCTTATGAAACGGGTAATTGCTGCTTTACTGTCATTGTCCCTGTGCTTTGCTCTGTGCTCCTGTAAAAGTAGAAAAGCTACAGCAGCCGATAACATGATATTAGATATCGGTGAGGTTACATTGAATAGCGAAAATGATATTGTACAAGCTGAAAATGCTGTCAACGCATTGAAGGAAACAGACTACGAACAATTGGAACATCTCGAAACATTGAAAAAAGCACGGGCTGTTTATGATGA
>CAJMQD010000154.1 GCA_905215425.1 uncultured bacterium | reverse complement strand
GTATGACTGGATCTTCATGGACGAGGCCACCCACTTCACGGAGTATGAGTTCCGGACCATCGGCGCAACGCTGCGCGGCGTGAACCGGATCCCAAAACAGTTTTTCTTGACCTGCAACCCCGGAGGGGTAGGGCATCAATGGGTAAAGCGTCTGTTTGTCAGCCGGGAATATGAGCCGGGCGAGAAGGGAAAGGATTACCTGTTCATTCCTGCCACGGTAGAAGACAACAAGGCTCTGCTGGAATCATCGCCAGAGTACCTGCAGATGCTGGAGCACTTGCCGGAAGACATCCGAGCAGCACATCGCTATGGCGATTGGGATGCGATGGCCGGACAGTTCTTTTCCGAGTTCAAGCGGGAGACACATGTGGCAAAGCCATTTCTGCTCCCGAAGGAGTGGCCGCGATACCGGGTATTCGACTATGGTCTTGACATGTTTGCCTGTTATTGGGTCGCCGTTGATTTTGACGGGAGGCTTTGGTTTTACCGGGAGTTCTGCGAGTCCGGCCTGATCGTGTCGGAGGCGGCGCAGGCCATGCGGCGGCTGACACCGGCGGATGAGTTTATCCAGTACACCGTAGCGCCGCCTGACATGTGGAGCACGCTGAAGGACACAGGGCGAACGATGGCAGAGGTGTTCACGCAAAATGGGATCGGTCTGGTGAGGGCGTCCAATGCCAGAGTGCAGGGCTGGCTGCTGATGAAGGAGTTTTTGAAGCCGATGGCGGACGGGAAGCCTGGCCTCATGGTGTTCCAGGACTGCGCCAGACTGATCCGGGACATCCCAGCGCTGCAGCATTCCGAAAAGAATCCATCCGACTGTGCCACAGAGCCGCATGAGATCACCCACAGCCCGGACGCATGCCGTTATTTTTGCGCGTTTCGGGCAATGGGGGCGACGAGGGAAGAGGTTCGAAACGGATACGAGGAAGACGATGAGCTGGAGGACTACGACGACGCCATGTGCGGAGGGGAAGCGGACCGGAGTTATCTGGCCTACGGCTGACGGAGGTAAAAAAGATGGTTTTCAGGCGAATGTTAGAGGCGCTGGAGCGGATCGAACGCAATCAAGAAGAGGCAGAAAAGCAGTTTGAACTCATTTTGAGAAAGCAGGACAAGCTCCGCGCCGGATTGGATGCGCTCGGAGATATTGTAGCCGCGATGGACGGCACTATGGACCCGTTCCGGCTGGATGATAAGCGCATGCAGGACGGGATATCCAGCATTTTGGGGTATCAGCCGGGCAAGGGGCGTGACCGGTGATGGAGCAGAAGAGACAGACGCCGGAAACGGTATGGGCGGAGTACGACAAGGGAGTTGACTTTAAAAACCAACTCAATTTGTACGACACGGTACGAAGCAACGAGGACTTTTACATCGGGAAGCAGTGGGAGGGCGTACAGTCCAATGGACTGCCCACTCCGGTTTTCAATTTTATCAAGCGGATCATTCTGTTCCTGGTCGCATCAACGTCTACCGACAACATCAAGATGAGCGCGTCTCCGCTCTCTTCTACCGGGGCGAACACATCCGAGGAAATGGAGCGCGTCTGCACCATTGTGAACGCGCAATTCGAGGCTCTGTTCGAGCAGAACAAGCTTGGGAAAAAGATAAGAACGTTCATGCGCAACGCGGCTGTGGATGGAGATGCATGCATCTATACCTGGTTTGACCCGGACGTGGAGACCGGACAAATCGCAAAAGGCGCGATTCGCACGGAACTGCTGGAGAACACGCGGGTGATTTTCGGGAATCCAAACTGCAGGGAGGTACAGTCACAGCCTTACATCATTGTTTCCCGTCGGGAATTAGTAAGCGCAGTCAAGCGCAGGGCAGAGCAGTTTGGCGGAAGCGCGGATACAATCCGGCCCGATACGGACGAGGCGAACGACCGCTTTGACGCCATGACAGACGGGAAGGTGACCACGCTGATGCGGCTATGGATCGACCCAGAGTCCAAGACGCTGAAAGCGCTGGAGACGACCAAGGATACAGTGATCCGTCCCGAGTGGGATACCGGACAGAAACTGTACCCGATCGTATGGATGAATTGGGACTACGTCCAAAACTGCTATCATGGACAAGCAGCCGTGACCGGGCTGATCCCGAACCAGATCTTTGTGAACAAAATATTTGCAATGACCATGATCTCACTGATGACGACGGCCTACCCAAAAGTGGTCTATGACAAAACCAGGATAGGGAAGTGGGATTCGCGCGTTGGCGCCGCAATCGGCGTGAACGGAGGAGACGTAACGAATGTGGCCAAGGCCATTGATCCAGCTGTGATCTCCCCGCAGGTGAGCCAGTTTATTGAGCTTGCGATCAGTCTGACCAAGGAATTTATGGGGGCCACGGATGCGGCGCTGGGCGATACGAGGCCGGACAACACCAGCGCCATCATTGCGTTGCAGAAGGCGTCCTCTGTCCCAATGGAGCTGACAAAGCAGGAGCTGTTCCAGTGCATTGAGGACATGGGAAATATTTGGCTTGATTTGATGCGCACTTGTTACGGGGCCAGATTCGTGGAAGTTTCCCCGTCCGAAGCAGAGCAGCAGGCGATGGCGTCCATGGGCATGACGCAAGTAATTGGTCCGAAGCCGGTTTTGTTTGATTTCTCGGTCCTGGAAAGCATACCGCTGTCTCTGAAGCTGGACGTTGGCGGCAGTGCTTACTGGAGCGAGATCGCACAGATGAACACGCTGGACAACCTGTTGATGCAGGGACAGATTTCCGTGATCGACTACCTGGAGCGAGTACCAAACGGATACATATCCAACCAGCAGGAGCTGATCCAGACGCTGCGCGACCGGCAGAACATGGCGCAGATTGGGACACAGGCGGAAGAGCCTTCCGGGCCGATCACTGATTTCAATCAACCCGCCGAGGTTTCCCCCGGAGGCGGATATGGGACGCTGCAGCGTATTTTGAACACCACCGGGGCGGAGGGCCTCAAATTGACCAAAAGCTGACCGGCAGACCAGCCGGTTATGATACCAACCGCCAGACCAGGCGGGGAAGGAGCTTTTTATGGACGAAACGACGACTGCCAACACCTTTGACGACGCCGAACTGGAGGCCGCCTGGGCCGAAGAGGAGGACGCAATGGTGGAGGACGGGGCGCACGAGACGGAAGACCAGCCGGAAGACGCGCAGCAGCAGGCAGACCAGCCTGCGGCCCCGGAAACCGAAACGCCCCCGGAGCAGAGCGCGGAAGAGCAAAGGGCAGACCAGCCCCAGCTCTTCACGCTGAAGTACCGGGGAGAACAGCTTCAGGTGACGCAGGACGAGATGGTGGCCCTGGCCCAGAAGGGCCGGGACTACGATACGGTGCGTCAGGAGCGGGATCAGCTGCTCCAGTACCGGCAGGAGGCAGACCCGGCGCTGGAGCTGGTCCGCGGCTACGCCAAGCGCAACGGAATGACCGTTGGGGACTACCTGGACTACTGCCGCAGGCAGGAGCTGATGTCGCAGGGGATCAACGAGCAGACCGCAAACGCGCAGATCGCCGTGGAAAAACAGCAGGCCGCGCTGCAGCGGCAGAACGCAGAGGCCGCGGCCGCGCGGAGGCAGCAGGAAGCCGAAGCCGATCAGGCCCGGCAGCGGCAGGAGGCGCAGCGGAAGGACTTTGCCGCCTTCCTGGGCGCTTACCCCGGCGTGAAGACCACGGAAATCCCCAAAGAGGTTTGGGAGAAGGTGGCCCAGGGCGAGAGCCTGGTCAGCGCCTACACCATGCACCGCAACCGGCAGCTCGAGGCGGAGCTGGCCGCCGAGCGACAGAACCGGAAGAACCAGCAGCGCACCACCGGCAGCCTGTCCGACCCCGCAGGCGGGGACAAGAAGGACGACATCGACCGCTGGTGGAATGAGGACGACTAAAAGTCAGAAAGGATAACCTATGGCAATCAATCTTGCAAGCAAATTTTCCGATAAGGTGG
>CAJMQD010000153.1 GCA_905215425.1 uncultured bacterium | reverse complement strand
GCCCATGGACAGGCGGCCCAGGTTGCGGTGCTCCAGCATCATCATCTGCTGGATATCGGCCCCGGTAAAGTCCTCCTTGTAATGCCAGGCCTCCGACACGCCGCGGAAGCGGGGCAGGCTCATGTGGGCCTCGCGCAGGCAGGTCTTGTCGTAATCGTTGAGCTCGGTAACGAAGTGGACGATCTCCATCGTTTCCTTCGCGTCGGCAGCGCAGTGGAAGGTGAAGCTCTCCTTGTCGAAGTCGGGTACGAAGACGCACACCTCGGTGATGTTGAAGACTCGGCGGGGCGTGACGATGTAGCCCTTGCCGGCGGTCACCAGGAAGACCTGGTTGTGCTGCTCCCGGGTGTAGGTCTCCGGGGTAAAGTCCGCGCCGGGCCGGAGGGAGACCCGCTCTACGGCAGCGTCCTTGTAAGCGCCCTCCAGAACGCTCACGCGGGACACGCCGTCGGTATACTTGTGCTGGATATCCGCACCTTTCGAAATCTTGACCAGAGCCATGGTAAATTCCCCTTTACAGTGAATTATTATATAAGGTAGCAACGCAGTCGGACGGGCGTTTTGTTCCGGGTCTTACTTGATCTCTCCGGGATAGCCGTCGATGCACATCTCGAACCAGATGTAGTCGCACTTCTTGCCGGCCTCCACCTTGCTGCCGTGCCAGAAGCCGGTGGGCGTAAAGGACAGGTCGCCGCCGGTCATGTGCACTTCCTCGCCGCCGGCGGTGTAGATGAACTCAGAGCCGGGCAGCGGGAAGTACCACTGGGCCAGTTCGTTATGGATGTGCTGGCCGATCTCGATGGGGCCGCTGCCCTTGACGCAGCCCATGGACAGGCGGCCCAGATTGCGGTGCTCCAGCAGCATCATGGAAGTGGTGACGGAGTTGTCCTTGAAGTCCTCGTCATAGGTCCAGCCCTGGCTGATGGTGCGCAGCCGGGGCAGCGCCATGCGGGATTCCACCAGGCAGGTCTTGTCGTAATCGTTGAGCTCGGTGACGATGTGCAGGAATTCAAGGGGCTGCTTGCTGTCGGCGGAGCAGGTGATGGTGAAGCGCTCGCTGTCAAACTCGGGGACGAATACGCCGGGCTCGGTCACGTTCCAGGCCTGGCGGGGAGTGGTCACATAGCCCTTGCCCTTGGTAAAAATGAAGAGCTGGTTGTGCTCGGTGACGGAGTACACGTCGGGGGTAATGGAGTGGCCGCTCTGGAGCGCGCAGTGGGCGCAGCGGGCCTGGTCGAAGGCCCCCTCCAGCACGGGTACGCAGGCATAGCCGTCCTTGAAATCGTACTTGACGTCGCTGTACCGGGCTACCTGAATGAGAGACATGGTTCGTTCCTCCTAGTTATAGTATCTGTGTTTTTTGTTTGATCAAAGCATCTTGCTCAGGAAATCCTGAAGACGCTTGTTCTTGGGGTGTGCGAAGAATTCCTCGGGCGCGCTGTCCTCCACGATGACACCGCCGTCAATGAAGATGACCCGGTCGGCCGCCTCGCGGGCAAAGCCCATCTCGTGGGTGACCACCAGCATGGTCATGCCGTCGGCGGCCAGCTTTTTCATGACGTCCAGCACCTCGCCCACCATCTCGGGGTCCAGGGCGGAGGTGGGCTCGTCGAAGAGCATGACCTCAGGCTGCAGGGCCAGGGAGCGGGCAATGGCGATACGCTGCTGCTGGCCTCCGGAGAGCTGGTTGGGATAGGCGTCCCGCTTGTCTTCCAGCCCCACCGTTTTCAGCAGTTCCATGGCCTTCTGCTCGGCCTCCTGCTTGCCGACGCCCTGCACCTTGACCGGGGCCAGCATGATGTTGTCCAGCACCGTCTTGTGCGGGAAGAGGTTGAACTGCTGGAAGACCATGCCCATCCCCAGCAGGACCTGGTTGGTCTGCTTGAGCGGGGCGGAGACCAGATCCACGTCATGGTAGAGGATCCGGCCGCCGGAGGGCTTTTCCAACAGGTTGAGGCAGCGCAGGAAGGTGGATTTGCCGCAGCCGGAGGGGCCCACGATGGCCACCACCTCGCCGGGCTGTATGTCGATGTCGATGCCCTTGAGGACCTCATGCTTGCCGAAGTTTTTCTGGAGTCCTTTGACGCTGATCATACTCATAACGTTTCTGCCCCCCGTAAGTGATAGCGGCCAAAGCCGAAATAGGAAACGCTGTTGCGGTAAGAGATGTCGGCCACCAGGCCCTCCAGAGCGTGCCGGTCGTCCGGAAGCTGTCCCTCCTCCACCCAGCGGCCCAGCACGCCGCACAGAATGCGGCGGAAGTACTCATGCCTGGTATAGGACAAAAAGCTGCGGGAGTCGGTGAGCATCCCGATAAAGTTGCCCAGCACGCCGCCGGCGGCCAAGTTCCGGATCTGGGCCTCCATGCCGTCCCTGCAGTCGTTGAACCACCAAGCCGAGCCGTGCTGAAGCTTGCCGCGCACCCCCTCGCCCTGATAGCAGCCCATCAGACTCACAAGGCCCGCATTGTCGTTGGGGTCCAGGGAATAGAGGATGGTCCGGGGCAGCTCGCCGTTCTCCTCCAGCGCATCCAGGAAGGCGGCCAGACCGGGCAGGTTCACCGCGGGGCCGATGCTGTCGTAACCGGTGTCCGGTCCCAGCCGGCGGAACATGCGGGCGTTGTTGTTGCGCTGGGCGGCAAAGTGCAGCTGCATGGCCCAGTTCCGTTTGGCATACCCCCGGCCAAAAAACAGCAGCAGCGCCGTTTTGTACTGCCACAATTCCGTTTCCGTCGGCCGCTCTCCGGCCAGACGCCGCTTCAGGATGGCGTCCAGCGCCGGTACCCCGGCAGTGCGGAAGCAGAGATTGTCCAGGCCGTGGTCGGCCACCGCGCAGCCGTGGTCGGTGAAAAAATCCATCCGCCGGTCCAGGGCGGCGGTGAGGCTCCGCCAATCGTGAATCTCCATCCCCGCGGCGGCGGAAAGACGCTCCAGGTAAGCGGGAAAGCCCTCCTGCTCCAAATTCACCGCCTTGTCCGGCCGGAACGCCGGAAGGACCTTGGTCTCCAGGGAGGGATCCGCGGCAAGCTTCTCGTGCCACTCCAGCGTATCCGCCGGATCGTCGGTGGTACACACAAGGGTCACGTTGGACTGCTTCAGGATGCCGCGCACGTGCAGCCCGTCTCCGATCACCGCCTGGCAGTGATCCCAAACCGACTTGGCGTTGGCCCCGGTCAGGTGTCCTTCATAACCGAAGTAGCGTTTGAGCTCCAGATGGCTCCAGTGATAAAGGGGATTGCCCACCGCCCGCTCCAGGGTGGCGGCCCAGGCCTGAAATTTCTCCTCGTCCGGAGCCTCCCCGGTGATGAGCCGCTCCGGCACGCCGTTGGCGCGCATCAGCCGCCACTTGTAATGGTCCCCTTCCAGCCACAGCTGCGTCAGGTTGTGAAAGACGCGGTCCTCCGCGATCTCCCGGGGGCTGACATGGCAGTGGTAATCCAAAATGGGCAGCCCCTCCGCCACACCGTGGTAAAGCTCTCTGGCTGTCTGTGTATCCAGCAGAAAATCCTCGTCCAGGAATGGTCTCATGCTTCCATCCTCCGTCCCGTTTCAACGGGTTTTGCCGTTCTATCCAAAGTTCCGTCCTGCGTCAATGATATATTTGTGATATATCTCTTGTAGCAAACCATAACATAGTTCTTTCCCGGTGTCAAGCAGGAAACCGACCATTTCGCTAAAAAAATATTCCGTTCCGCAAACCATCTGTTGCTTTTGTACAGGAAACCTTGACATTTTGCCTGCCCGCGCCCTTGACATTTCTGGAATGCGCTGGTATACTGTCCTTGTTCGTGATATATTACTTATTATCTTTTTTCAATCATTTGATATATTACAGCTGGAGGTGCCTTATGGCAAAAGCACTTGCCCAAAAGCGGGAACGCCTGTCTCAGGTCGCGTACGACCAGATCAAGACCATGATCCTTCAAAAGGACCTGACCCCC
>CAJMQD010000152.1 GCA_905215425.1 uncultured bacterium | reverse complement strand
TTTCGCCTTTCAGGCGGAAGCGAGGGATACGGCGCAGGCGACGACGATGTAGGGGCGGATGTCCTCAGCCGTCCGCCAAGCCGGCGTTTCACGTGAAACCTCGGCGTCGCAAACTACATATCACTTGCTTTCCCACAGGCGGGAAAGCGCGTTCATTCCGTTGCTCCGCCTCTCCGCATCGAACCCACGGCATAGCCGTTGGGCTTCGATGCGGTATTTACGTGATTTTATTCATGCAGCACCTTTTGCCGGATCTCGGCGTACCGGTCGGCGGGGGAGAAGCGGCCGTTGTCGGTGACGCTCTCCTGGGGCAGATAGTCCGCCAGCCCCTCGGGCATGGTCTGGATCAGCTTGCGGCACAGGGACCATTTGCTTTTTACATAGGCTTCGTCGATCTGCCAGAACCAGTCCAGGGCGGCGGCGGTAGTGGCGGCGTCAGACTGGGTGTGGGTCAACTCCTCCTGGGTCAGCAGATGGTTGGCTTCCGTTTCGTTCAGCTGCTGTGTCAATTCTTCCACCTGGCGCTTCAGCTGCTCATTTTCCTGGATCAGGTTTTCCACAGATTGCATGGCGGATGTGGATTGTTTTTTCAACGTGTCCACTTCCTGGGCGTTTTGCCGCCGCTCCATGATATAACTCATCCCCATCAGGATAAAGGCGGCGGCGAACAGAACGGCAATATACTGGACCACAGACTGCTGCCGCCGGCGCTGATGGGCCTTGCGTGGAGGCTTGTCCTGGGGAGCGGGGGAGGGGGGAGGTGTTGTACTCATGAGAAATCCCCCCCATCCTGTGAGTATTGCAGCAGGCGCAGCAGAGCATCCAGGTCATCTTCGCTGTAATATTCCAGCTCTACCTTGCCCTTTTTGCCCTTGTGCTGGATATGGACCTTCCGGCCCAGCTGACTGCCCAGATTCTTTTCAATGTCTGCCAGATAGATGGCCAGGACGTTGTCCTCCTGGGGCGTTTCTTTCTTTTCCTTTTGCAGGGCTTTCACCAGGGCCTCGGTCTGTCGGACGGACAGGCCCTTCTCCAATACGGCTTTGGCCGCCTGGCGCTGTAAGGTCTGGTTAGGAGCCCCCAGAAGGGCCCGGGCGTGTCCGGCGGACAGGCTGCCGTCCTCTACCAGGGCCATCAGGTCCTCGGGCAGATTCAGCAGCCGCAGGGCGTTGGTCACGGCGGGGCGGGATTTTCCCATGCGCTGGGCCACCTGCTCCTGGGTCAGGCCATACTCCGCCATCAGGGTTTGGTAGCCCCGGGCCTCCTCGGCGGGATTCAGGTCCTCCCGCTGGAGATTTTCGATCAGACCCAGCTCCATGACCTTCCGGTCGTCCGCTTCAATGATAACGGCGGGGATCTCGTCCAATCCGGCCTCCTTGGCCGCCCGCCACCGGCGCTCGCCGGCAATGATCTGGTAGTAGCCGGAGGACAGCCGCCGCACCGTCAGGGGCTGGATCACCCCATGGATGCGGATCGAGTCGGCCAGCTCGGACAGAGAGTCGGGGTCGAAGCGCTTTCTGGGCTGGTTCAGTCCGGGTTCTACCTGTGAGATAGGCAGAGAGACGGAGCCCTCGCCCTGATTTTGCAGCACAGGGTCGCCCAGCAGCGCGTTCAATCCACGGCCCAGTCCTAATTCTGCTTTCTTTTTGGCCATAGAATAACCTCTTTATTCCTTATTCTCAAAATTATGCTTTGTGGTTGGAAGCAACTTCCTCCGCCAGGGCGGCATAGGCCTCCGCGCCCCGGGAATAGGGGTCGTAGGCGCAGATGGGCTTTCCGTGGCTGGGGGCCTCTGACAGGCGCACATTCCGGGGGATGACCGTGGCGAACACCTGGCCGGGGAAATGGCGCTTGACCTCCTGGGCCACCTGGAGGGAGAGGTTGGTGCGGCTGTCAAACATGGTAAGCAGAACGCCCTCTAAGGCCAGCTGGGGATTCAGTCCCCGCTTGACCAGGCGCACGGTGGCCAACAGGTCGCTCAGCCCCTCCAGAGCATAGTACTCACACTGGACGGGCACCAGCAGGGCCTGAGCGGCGCACAGGGCGTTGACCGTGAGCAGCTCCAGAGAGGGGGGGCAGTCGATAAAGATGAAGTCGTACCGGGGGCTGAGGGCGTCCAGCGCTTTTTTCAGCAGGCACTCCCGGTCCTCTATGCCGATCATCTCGATCCCGGCTCCGGCCAGAGCCTTGTTGGAGGGCAGCACATCCCCATATTTCGTGGAGACGACGGCCTTCTCCGGGTCCGCACCGTTGATGAGAACATCGTACACATTGGGGGAGGCGGTATTTTTGTCCACTCCCATGCCGGAGGTGGCGTTGGCCTGGGGGTCGAAGTCGCATAGAAGGACCTTTTTGCCCAGTGCGGCCAGCGCAGCGGACAGATTGACGGTGGTGGTGGTTTTGCCCACGCCGCCCTTTTGATTGACCACGGCAATGATGCGTGCCATAAAAAGCCTCCTCGTCCCAAAGTAACATAACATTCTGCTGTTCAGCAGAATTTAATTATAACAAGTAAGGCTTTTTATTTCAACCGATTTGGACGTCTTTTTTAAGAAGTATGCAGGGAAACGCGGCCATGTTCCGGAGAAACATGACCGCGTTGTCGTGGAGGCGGATATCCTCCGCCCGCTGTTTTGCAGAATACCTTTGCAAGGATGTGTTTCACGTGAAACATGGATGGGTTTGCCACAATGCCATTCAGTTAAGGGCTTTGTCATTGCGAGCCAGTCCGCAGACTGGCGCGGCAATCCGTTTTCTCTGACGTTTTGAATACGGATTCCCACGGCAGTGACATCGGTCACTGCCTCGGAATGACAGGTTTCTCTTAACTGAATGACATTGCCGTTTGCCGTCAAGTGTTTTCCCGCAGAGAGGAGCGGCCCGATGGCCCGGCTGTCAGGACACTCCCCGGGGAATGGAAATGGTCAGCAGGATGGAATCCTCCCGGTCCTCCCGGCGGCACTGGGCATTGACCCCTGCGGAGCGCATTAGATCCATGCTGCGGTTCAGGGTGTTGAGGAAGAGCCGCACATCCTTCAGCACATAAAGGGGCTTTTTTCGCAGTTTTTTCCCAGGGGGCGAGGACAGCTCCTCCACCAGAGCCTCTGTCTGGGCGACCGTGAGCTGTCCTTCCACGATTTTATCCACCGCCTGTTGGAGGGTGTTGGGGTCCTCCAGCCGGAGCAGCGCCCGGGCGTGGCGCTCGGTGAAACCGCCGTCCCGCAGGCGGGAGAGCACCTGTGCGGGCAGCTTTAACAGGCGCAGCTTGTTGGCAATGGCAGATTGACTTTTGCCCACCCGGCGGGCGGCCTCCTCCTGGGAGAGGTGGAAGGTGTCCAGCAGACGGCGGAGGGCCAGCGCCTCCTCCCAAAAATCCAGATCCTTGCGCTGGATGTTCTCCGTCAGGGCCAGCAGGGAGGTCATCTGGCTGTCCACCTGAATGGGGAGGCAGGGGACCTTGTCCAGTCCGGCCAGACGTGCGGCCCGCAGGCGGCGCTCGCCGGCCACCAGCTCCCAGCCCGCAGTTCCCCGGCGGACGGTGAGGGGCTGGAGCAGCCCGAGGGCCTGAATGGACTGGGCCAGCCCGTCCAGATCCTCCTGCGCAAAGCTCTGGCGGGGCTGGTAGGGGTTGGGCTGGATGGAATCCACCGGGAGGAACAGCACCCGGCTGGAATCCAAAGGACCGCGCTTATACAATGTGGGCATGGACGCACCTCCTGACAGGAATAGAATTCTGATAACCATATTTTACCATAGTATGCGGCGTATTCTGTCGAAAGAGATGAGCCGGGAAATTTTATTTCCCTGGACGATTTCCAAGAAAACGATTTAATGTATACACCATGCATAGCCTGCGCCCCACATTCCCCGGGCCGCCCCTATGACCCCCGGGCGCATGATATGCGCCCCTACCAAAGAGATTTGGAAAGGCAAGGCATACGA
>CAJMQD010000151.1 GCA_905215425.1 uncultured bacterium | reverse complement strand
TTCATCATATTTGGTGTGGTATCTTTAACTATGGGAAACTCCCCGCTCCCACTTGCTCACCGCCCGGTCGGACACATGCAGCCGCTGCCCCAGTTCCTTCTGGGTCAGCTCCATCTCTTTTCGCTGCGCGGCGATCAGGCCGCCGATCTTTTTGTTGTCCACAGCCGCACCTCCTTGTCTGTCCTTAGCGTACCAGACCCCGCCCATTTTTGCAATCGACCTGAGGTCGAGTTGGCATAAAAGTCCGTTTTATAGGACAGTCTGTCCTGTATTCTATGGTCACAACAGGGGGAGCGGTGCTCCCCGGCGAAAGGAGCAGAGACCATGGAATACGAGTTTGTCTGGGTGAGAGGCCACATCGAGGTGTTTGACGGGGCGGGGCGGTTTTGCTTCTCCGCTGACAGCGAGCGGGAGGCCATGGAGGAGCTGAACGCCGCCTGATGGCATAAGTGGCCCCTCTGTCCCATACAATGACAGTAAAAGGGAGAAAGGGGGGCGGACGATGGCATACGAGGAAGGCCGGGCCGCCGGGGACGGGGAGCACCGCCTGGTGCTGGAAGGGCGGGAGCAGCTGACCGTTACCGGAGTAGAAGAGGTGGAGAGCTTTGACGAGAACTCCATCGTGATGGGGACAAGTAAAGGGGTGCTGGTGGTCCGCGGGGAGCAGCTGCACATCGAGCAGCTGTCTCTGGACGGAGGTGCGCTGAAGGTGGAGGGATATGTGGATTCCATCACCTATGAGGAAGAACGCACAGCCAGAGGCGGCGGGCTGCTGGCCCGGCTGTTAGGCGGATGAGCCAGGATATTGCGGCCCAGCTGACGGCACTGTGGCAGGGGGTGCTTTTGGGGGCGGCTATGGGTCTGCTGTATGATTTCTTTCGGGTGCTGCGCGCCCGGATCAAGCTGCCTTTCCTTGGCCCGGCACTGGATATCCTTTTTTGGTGTGCGGTCACTGCGGCCCTGTTCGTGTGGTCCCAGTGGATCTGGGGCGGAGTGGTGCGCCTGTACGGTGCGGTTTTGTGCTTTGGGGGCGGCGCGGTTTATTTCTGGCTTTTCAGCCCGTGGTTCCTGCGTTTGGGCTGGCTTTGCGCTGATTTGACCGCTATCTTTTGGCGGATACTCACAATGCCCTGGAAAGCCGGAGTGCTCCTATTACAAAAATGTAAAGAATTTTTGATTTCTCTCTTCCTTTTCCGGCGGAAATGGTATAAAATAAAACGAATAACCCAGGAGATGGAGCAAGTTGACCGCCGTCGTAAGCAACGGGAAGGGAGAGGACGGAAGCATGAAGCTGAAACGGGCCAGTTTTTTAACTAAAATTGTAATTCTGGTGCTTTTGGTGTATATGGCGACCTCTTTGTTGGACCTGCGCAGTAAGATCGAAAGCGCACAGAGCCAGCTGACCGACTTGACCGGCCAGGCAGAGACCCAGCGTCTGAAAAATCAGGAGTTGGCCGACGCGATCGAGCGCAAGGACGACCCTGAGATGCTGGAGCAGATGGCCCGAGATAAGGGCTATGTAAAACAGGGGGAGACCCTGTATATCGATGTGGCCAACTGAAGCGCCCGCCGCGGGAGGGAGAACTGCGGTGTCCGTGGGGATTACACAAGGAGGACAATTCAGGCAATATGGAGTTTGGTGTTGGGTCCATTCTGGACGGGAAGGTTACGGGAATTACTAAGTTTGGAGCATTCGTGGCACTGCCGGAGGGAAAATCCGGTCTGGTGCATATCTCTGAGATCGCATATTCTTATGTCAATGAGGTCTCTGACCACCTGCATGAGGGACAGGAGGTCAAGGTAAAGGTCATCAGCATCGACCAAGCCAACCGGATCAACCTGTCCATCAAACAGGTGACACCGCCCCCTCAGCGCAATCAGACGGGCCGTCCCCACCAGGGCTTTCAGAATGGCGGGCGTCCGCCCCGCCCCCAGGGGGAGCGCCGGAGTGCGCCGAATACCTATGTGCCCCGGCCCGCACCCAAGGAGCCTACGGATTTTGAGGATAAGCTGAAGCAGTTCATGCAGTCCTCTGACAGTAAACTGTCTGAGCTGCGCTACATGGAGAAGAAGAACAACCGCCGCAGCGGCGGAAACCGTCGGGGCTAAGGCTGCCGGAAGAACTTTTCCAGCGATGTAAGACCGCCGTGTATTAACGGCGGTCTTTTTTTGCAGACTGTGAAAGGAAGATAAAAAGGCCGCCCCGGAAGGGACGGCCAGTGAAGGGAGACCTCATCGATTGCGTGCAGACGCAGCGGTGAGCTGCCAGATTAGAATAGCAGATGGGATATGGATGGTCAAGGGGAAAGGCGTCGAGGACGATCTTGGGCAGTCTGTGAACAACGGAAAAATAAATCGGGAACAAATTGTGAAAAAACACAAAAAGGTCTGGCTTTTTTGAAAATAGTTTGGTATAATACAGACACAGAGGGGAACTCTTCCCCCTCCGGAATTGACCCAGGAACGAAAGGAGCGGAACATAATGAAGTATGTGTTTACGGACAAAAAGGTGACCCTGCCCGCCAAGATCCATGACTATGCGGAGAAGAAAGTAGGGAAGCTGGACCGTTTCTTTAGGGAGGATGCTACCGCCGCCATCACGTTCAGCGTAGAGAAGGAGCGGCTGAATAAGGTGGAGATCACCATTCGCTCCAGCGGAACCATCTTCCGTGTGTCCGAAAGCACCTCTGATATGCGGGCGTCCATCGACGCGGCCGTGGCCACGCTGGAGCGCCAGATCCGGAAGAACAAGACCCGCTTGGAAAAGCGCCTGCGCCAGGGGGCGTTCGAGCGTTCTCTGGATGCGGAGGTTACCACCTTTGCTCCGGAGGAGCCGGAGGAGGGCGAGTACACCATCGTCCGCAGCAAGAAATTCCCCCTGAAGCCCATGACCCGGGAGGAGGCCATCCTGCAGATGAATCTGCTGGATCACAGCTTCTTCGCATTCCGGGATGAAGAGAACGACGGCAAGTTTGCCGTGGTTTACCACCGGAATGACGGCGGGTATGGCATCATCGAGGACGAGGGATGACGGTCTGATCCCTAACAGCTCAATCAATTATTGGGCCCCACACCAAACGGTGTGGGGCCTTTCATCAGGAAAAATGCCGCCGCCCCGGATGTTAGCCGGGGCGGCGGCTGAATGTTTCTGCGATTATTTACCGGCGGGAATGAACAGGGACTGACCAATATAGATCAAGCTGGGATTCTTGATGGTGTCCTTGTTGGCCTGATAGATCTCGGTCCACTTCTGGCCGGAACCCAGCTGCTTCTGGGCGATCTTCCACAGACTGTCACCACGGATGACGATGTAAGTGGTGCTCTCGGTGGGGGTGGGCAGGACCTCGGGCTTCTGAGTGGGCTCGGGCTGGGGCTCAGGCTTGGTGTCGGCCACGGTCTTGATGGTGATGCGGCCGGCAGGCTGAGCGTAGCCGGTGACCTTGCCCTCGGGGAAGGACTTGACATAGTCGGCCAGAACCATGTAGTCAGTCTTCACATAGTCCAGCACGTTCACAGCGCCGTCGAACATGGCGAAGCCGTCGCCCAGGTCGCGCAGAGTGTAGTTATAGCCGGCCAGGTTGTATTTGCCGTCCAGCTTCAAAGGCTCGTAAGCGCCGGTCTTCTTGTTCAGAACCTGCACGTCCTTGACCCGGTACGCCCCGGTGGGGCCGCCGGTCCACACGCCCTTGTCGTCCTTCTGTACGGTGCAGGGGATGGTGGCGTCGATGGTGTATTTCAGTCCGGCGGGGTGCAGGAAGCCGCCGCACTCCTTGGAGCCGTCCACGGCTACATCCTTAGCGCCCCACTCCAGAGCGTCCAGCATCTGCTGGCCGGTGACGGTGAGCAGGCAGGCCACGTTGCCGAAGGTGTGGATCTCTTTGCAGGTCTTATAAGTTACCTCGCCGGTGGCCTGCTTGTTGCGGATGCCGCCGCCGTTCATTACGGCGA
>CAJMQD010000150.1 GCA_905215425.1 uncultured bacterium | reverse complement strand
TCTATCCGTTGTGCCGCAACGGGTTCAAAGTTTCAAAAACTCATTCCCACTCAATCGTTGCCGGGGGTTTAGAGGTGATATCATAGCAAATACGGTTGATTCCCTGCACCTCATTGACAATGCGGGTAGAAATCTTGTCCAGCATCTCATAAGGGATGCGGGCCCAGTCGGCGGTCATAAAGTCGCTGGTGGTGACGGCGCGCAGAGCCAGCGTGTAGTCATAGGTACGGCCATCGCCCATAACGCCCACGGAGCGGGTGTTGGTCAGCACAGCGAAGTACTGATTCAGATTCTTATCCTCCCCCGCCTTGGCGATCTCGTCCCGGAAGATGAAATCCGCCTGGCGCAGGATATCCGCCTTCTGCTTGGTAATATCACCAATGATCCGGATCGCGAGACCGGGACCGGGGAAGGGCTGGCGGGAAACCAGATACTCAGGCAGGCCCAGCTCACGGCCCAGCTGCCGGACTTCGTCCTTAAACAGCAGACGCAGAGGCTCGATAATCTCCTTGAAATCCACGTGGTCGGGCAAACCGCCCACATTGTGGTGGCTCTTGATCACGGCGGCGTTGCCGGCGCCGGATTCGATGACGTCGGGATAAATCGTACCCTGCGCCAGGAAATCCACCTTACCCACCTTCTTGGCCTCTTCCTCAAAGACGCGGATAAACTCCTCGCCAATGATCTTACGCTTCTGCTCCGGCTCGGTCACACCGGCCAGCTTGGCCAGATACCGCGCCTCAGCATCCACTCGGATAAAGTTGATATCCCACTTGGCGAAGGCGGCCTCCACCTCGTCGCCCTCGTTCAGGCGCATCAGTCCGTGGTCCACAAATACACAGGTCAGCTGTTTGCCCACAGCCTCAGCCAGCAATGCGGCCACCACAGAGGAGTCTACGCCGCCGGACAAAGCCAGCAGCACCTTACCGGTGCCTACCTGCTCCCGCACGGCGGCGATGGCAGTGTTTTTGTAATCGCCCATGGTCCAGTCGCCCACGGCGCCGCACACCTCATACAGGAAGTTGCGGATCATGCGCAGTCCGTTCTCCGTATGGTTGACCTCTGGGTGGAACTGCACGCCGTAGAAGCCTCTGCTCTCGTCGGCAATGGCCACGTTGGGGCAAGCGTCGGAATGGGCCGTGAGCGCAAAGCCCTCGGGCACCTTCGCCATATAGTCCCCGTGGCTCATCCAGGAGATACCCTGCTTCTCCAGCCCCTTAAAGAGCTTGCAAGTGGTGTCGTAATAAGTTTCAGTCTTACCGTACTCCCGGGCAGAATCGTCCTGAGCCTCGGTCACCTGACCGCCCAGATTGTGGGCCATAAGCTGGCAGCCGTAGCAGATACCCAGGATGGGCACACCCCAGGTGAAAATCTCCGGATCCACATGGGGAGAGGTTTCCAGATACACAGAATTGGGCCCGCCGGTAAAGATAATACCAATGGGGTTCATAGCCTTCAGCTGTTCCAGCGGGGTCGTGTAGGGCTTTACCTCGCAGTACACGCCGCACTCACGCACCCGTCGGGCGATGAGCTGGTTGTACTGTCCGCCGAAGTCTAAGACGATTACAGTTTGATGCGCCATATCTCTTCCTCATTTCCTATAAAAATAGTGTGAAATCAACTATGAATTTCAGTGGTTTTCTCTCTTGCAATTTCTCCGTTCTTTGACTATACTGAATACAGAATCAAGAGAAAGGAGGAATGTACATGAATATGATGCTCCACTGGAGCGAACTGGCAGACCTGGAAGACCTGATTTACGAAGATCAGTATCTTGTTCCCAGCGAGCGGTAACGTTCTGAATCTGTTTGGCCACACCAGTTTGGGTGTGGATTTTTTTATGCCCAAAATAGGGCAGCACAAAAAGCACAGCACTTTTCCGTCAGTTTTTTTATTGTAACAAAAACCACCGGAGATTGCAAGTTATCCATACTACGATTCCCTCTGTTCTGCTCAAGAAAATTTTAGTCACTTTGGGGATAGCCCCGTTCCCTGCGGGGAACACTGTGCAGACAGGAGGTGTCCGTCTATGTTCACCGGACTGGCCCGCACAGTCATCCTATATTTTCTTATCATTGCAGGGATCCGCCTTATGGGAAAGCGTCAGGTGGGCGAACTGGAGCCATCAGAGCTGGTCCTCTCCCTGATCATTGCGGATTTGGCCGCCGTCCCTATGCAGGACTATGGGATCCCCTTGATCTCCGGTATTGTCCCTATTCTGACCTTACTTTGTTTGACCATGGCGGTCTCCGTACTCACAGTAAAAAACGCCCGTATCCGGTCCATTCTGTGCGGCCGTCCCTCGGTGGTCATCGCCAACGGAAAGCTGGACCAGCGGGAAATGGCCCGGAACCGCCTGACCGTGGATGAACTGATGGAGGAGCTGCGCTGCCAGGGCTACGGAGATCTCTCCGCCATACACTACGCCGTTTTAGAGACCAACGGCCGCCTGTCCATTCTCCCCTATGCCGCCCAACAGCCCCCCACCGCCCAGGATCTCCGACTGTCGGTGGAGGAACCCGGCCTCCCCCTCCTGCTCATCAGCGACGGTCATCTCCTCGCCCAGAACCTGAAGCTGCGGGGCTATGACCGGAATTGGCTGGATAAACGACTGGCCGAACATGGCCTGCATCACGACAGCGAGGTCTTCCTTATGACGGTAGACCAATTGGGAAAGGTCGTTGTCATTCAAAAGGAGGCTCCGGCATGATGAAGCGCTTTTGGACAGCCGTTCTGATTCTTTTGCTCCTTCTGTCCGCCGCTTTATGGAACGGATGGTATGTGGCTCGCTTTGCGCAGCAGGCCGCTCGGCAGCTGGAACAAGCCCAGGAAATGGCGAAGCAGGACCGTTGGGAGCAAGCCGACGAACTCACCAAGACAGTTTTTCAGCAGTGGAACGCCAAAAAGTTCTATTTTCACGCCGTCATGCGCCATCAGGAAACAGACGAGATCCTGCGCACCTTCCACCAAGTGCTGCAGTATATCGCGCTGAACGAGATGGACCAGTATGCCGCCGCCAACACAGATCTGGCAATCCAGCTGCAGCTGCTGGGGGAGATGGAATCTGCCGCGCTTGAAAATGTGCTGTAAATACACACAAACCCTCCGGTATTGCCGGAGGGTTTGTGCTTATGTTCCGCGTTTACTCTACTGTAACAGACTTTGCCAGATTCCGGGGCTTGTCAATATCACAGCCGCGCTGAAGGGCCACATAATAAGCAAACAGCTGCAGGGGCACCACACCCAGAGAGGGCAGCAGCAGCTCCACGGTATCAGGGATGGTGATGACCGCATTGGCGTGTTTCGCCATCTCCTCCCGGTGGCTCTCTGTGGCCAGAGCCAGCACATCGGCGCCCCGGGCCTTGACCTCCACCACGTTGCTGATGGCCTTATCAAACAGCTTTCCATAGGTGCCCAAGGCCACCACTAAAGTTCCATCCTCGATCAGGCTGATGGTACCATGCTTCAGCTCGCCGGAGGCATAAGCCTCGGAGTGAATATAGGAGATCTCCTTCAGCTTCAAAGAGCCCTCCATGCCCAAGGCATAGTCCAGATTGCGGCCAATGAAGAAGATCGAGTCATGGTTGAAATACTGGGAGGCCAGATACTGCACCTGGTCCTTCTCCCCCAGCACCCGTTCCATTTTTTCGGGCAGACGCCGGAGTTCCTCCAGAACAGCCAGATAATCCGCTCTGGGCAGGGTACCCAGGATCTGGCTGAAATACAGACCCACCAGATCCAGCACCACCATCTGGGTGGAATAAGCCTTCGTTGTGGCCACCGCAATCTCCGGACCGGCCCAGGTGTACAGCACCTCGTCCGACTCACGGGCGATGGAGGAGCCCACCACATTCACAATAGACAGCACCTTGGCCCCCAGGCGTTTGGCCTCCCGCAGGGCGGCCATGGTGTCCAGGGTCTCCCCCGACTGGCTGATGACGATGACTAAGGTGTTCTGATTCACAATGGGGTCCA
>CAJMQD010000149.1 GCA_905215425.1 uncultured bacterium | reverse complement strand
GTTTCACGGCGCGGGGTTTTACATGGGGTGTGTTAAACCTAAACCCCTCTCCCCTTGAACGGCATTTTCCCGCCTTTTTTGCCGTGGAAAAAGGCGGTCGGCCCGCAGGCCGAAATCCTCCGGCAAGGGCAGAGCCCTTGCCCTACGGTCTCTCCCTTCGTCAAAAACTTCGGTTTTGCCGCCTCCCTCATCAGAGGGAAGCTCAGGCGGGCGGCCACAGGCCGCCCCTGCGGCGTATCACAAAACAATATCCTTGCCGAAACTCAAAAAACATCCACAGGTGTGTACACACCTGTGGATGTTTTCAACCTTTGAACTTCCGGCTCTCCATCACCGCCAGCTCATCGCAGCGGTTATTATACTCATTTTCTGCGTGGCCTTTGACCCAGTGGAGATTGACCTTGTGGTAATCGCACAGGTCCAGCAGCTTTCCCCACAGGTCGGGGTTCAGGGCGGGCTTCTTGTCGCTCTTGACCCAGCCCCGGGCCCGCCAGCCCTTGGCCCAGCCCTTCTCCAGGCCGTCGATGACATACTTGGAGTCGGAGTACAGCTCCACCGCGCAGGGTTCCTTCAAAGCCTCCAGCGCCGTGATCACTCCGGTGAGCTCCATGCGGTTGTTGGTGGTCTGCCCCTCTCCCCCGGACAGTTCCTTTCTGTGGGGGCCGTACATCAGAATGGCCCCCCAGCCCCCGGGGCCCGGATTGCCGGAGCAGGCCCCATCGGTGTAAATGGTAACGGTTTTCATCGTCTTCTCCTGTAAAAGCCCAGCTTGTCGAAAAATCCTTTTCGCCAAGCTGAAGAAGATTTTGAAACTTTTTCAAAGGTTCAAAATCTTATGATTAAAAACGAAAGACACCCTTCCTGGGTTTCTTTCGTAACTATCTTCCTTCCCGTATCTCTGCGTACTGCTGCTTTTTTGACAGCCTCAGCCTTCCCCCCGCAGGGGGGAAGGCTTCTAACTACCGGAGCGAGGCAGAATTTCCCCCTGACCCACCCTGCGGAAAATCGACGCCATGGTCATAAAAATGCTGTATAACCGTGCGGATGTACAGGGTACAGGGCATAAAAGTGAACCGTACGCGGGACTCGAACCCACCAGCTGCGCCCGGACAGCCTGCCATCTATGTGCGCCCTTGGCCCGGCGCGGGGGCTTGGCGTCCGCCTTTTCCGTTGTCCAAAACCGGCCCGCCCCGGCCTTTTCCGGGGCGCCGGACGTATTCAGTTGTATCGGTGCCTTATCCCTCCAGCAGCTCGGTGGTCCAGTTCAGCTCCTGGATACGCTCCTCCAGCTGACGCAGCTCTTTGGCCCCCTTACCCACCCTGCGGAAAATCGACGCCATGGTCATAAAAATGTTGTATAACCGTGCGGATGTACAGAGTGCAGGGCATAAAAGTGAACCGTACGCGGGACTTGAACCCACCAGCTGCGCCCGGACAGCCTGCCATCTATGTGCGCCCTTGGCCCGGCGCGGGGGCTTGGCGTCCGCCTTTTCCGTTGTCCAAAACCGGCCCGCCCCGGCCTTTTCCGGGGCGCCGGACGTATTCAGTTGTATCGGTGCCTTATCCCTCCAGCAGCTCGGTGGTCCAGTTCAGCTCCTGGATACGCTCCTCCAGCTGACGCAGTTCCTTGGCCCCCTGATCCACCTGCTTCTGGAAGTCCTTTACCGGCACCGCGCTCCTGATTTTGATCTCTCCCACGGTGCGGCGGCTGACGGTGGCGCTGGCGCAGCTGAGGAAGTTGCGCCAGATCCCCAGCTGTCCCCGGAGGCAGTCCCGCCGGGCCAGCAGATCAGAGAGGGTCTTTTCCCCCTCCGCCGCCGTGCGGTCGTTGGTGCGGTTGATGGCGGAGATCAGCCGCTCCAGCTCCTGGTGGTCCGCCGCCAGCTCCCCCAGCAGCTCCCGGGGGTTCTCGGCGGGCTCCTCCCCCTCCTGCACCTGGGCGTTGTTCATCAGGCGGTTCTCCAGCTCGTGGATATGGGTCTGCAATTCCTTCCGTCGGGAAAGGGCTGTGGCCAGTTTCATGGTAATGTCTCCCTTCACTTTCCGCTGAGGATCTCCGCCCGCTTCTGGCGGTACTCCTCCTCGGTATACAGTCCGGCGTCCTTCAGGGTCTTCAGCTGCTCCAGCCGCCCCTCCGGGGTGCGGGCCATGGAGCGGATGTGGTCGTGGTTCTCCTCCGGGGCGGCGTCCCGGCTGTACTTGAATGCTGCCGCCCCCGCGGCCGGACGCGCTTTGGGCCGTTCGTCCGTTTTTGCAGACGCAGACCGCTTAGGGGCATTGAACTTCAGGTCAGCGGGATAGGCCGCCGGATCGTCCCCTTTGGGCGCACCCTTCTTGTCCCCGCCGTAGTTGGTGGCCACCCGAAAGCCGTTCACAGCAAAGAATATCCCGCCCAAAAGGAAGGGCAGACCAAACAGCCCCACGACCGGAAGAATGCTCAGCCCCACCAGGGCAAATACCGTTCCGAAAATCATGTGGAAAAGTCCCACGCCTTTGGCCACAACCTGACTGGTTTTGGTCACCTGAACCGTGTATTTCTGTCTGTTTTGAGGCATATAATGCCCTCCTTTCGGATTTTTCTCCATATGGAAGGGATTTTTTGTGGAAAAGTCGGGGTGTTATCGGGATACCGCTCTGAAGGCCCCCTTGCGAAAGGGAGCTTGGAGCGGACAGAAACATACATTGTTTTTTGTAGGGCGCGACGTCCCGGCGCGCCGCAGGAAAGCCCCCTCATCAGTCTCGCTCCGCTCGACAGCTTCCCCCCTGAGGGGGGAAGCCTATGACCCCGGAAAAGCTTTTCCCCCTATGGGGAGAAGGCTTGGGAGAGCTTACTCCCCCTGTTCGCCCTCCGGCTGAGCGGTCTCCCCGCCGGTCTCCTCCGGCTGCTCCTCGTGGTCGGTGAGGGCCAGAGAGATGACCTGGTCCCCCTCCTCCTTAAAGCGCATGACGATGACGCCCTGGGTGGCGCGGTTGGCGGTCTCTTTGATGGTGTCCACGGGGATGCGGATGAGGATGCCGCTCTGGGTGACCAGCAGCAGGTCCTCGCTGCCGTCCACCACCTTGACGCCCACGATCTTGCCCGTCTTTTCGGTGACCTGATAGTTCTTGATGCCCAGGCCGCCCCGGTTGGTGATGCGGTACTCCTCCACGGGGGTGCGCTTGCCGTAGCCCCGCTCGGTGATGGTCAGCACGCTCTTGCCCTCTCTGGCCCGGGCGGCGCCCACCACATAGTCCCCTTCTCTCAGCTTGATGCCCCGCACGCCCACGGCGGTACGGCCCATGGGGCGGACATCGTTCTCGTCAAAGACCACGGCCATGCCGTCGTGGGTGGCGATGAGGAGCTTCTGGTGGCCGTCGGTCTCCCGCACGGAGACCAGGGCGTCCCCTTCGTCCATGTTCAGGGCGCGGATGCCGTTGTTGCGCAGGTTCTTCAGGGTGGCCACGGGCAGGCGCTTCACCGTGCCCTGACGGGTGACCATGGTGAGGTACAGCTCCTCCTCCGTAAAGTCCCGGAAGTGGATCATGGTCTGCACCCGCTCGCCCTGCTCGATCTGCAGGATGTTCACCAGGGCGGTGCCCTTGGCGGCCTTGCCGCTCTCCGGGATCTGATAGCCCTTCTTGCGGTAGACCTTCCCCGTGTCGGTAAAGAACAGGATATAGTCGTGGGTGGAGGCGGTGAACACATCCACCACGGTGTCCTCGTCACGGGTGGTGATGCCCTTCTTACCCATGCCGCCCTTGCTCTGGGCGGCGTACTCACTGACGGCGGTGCGCTTGATGTAACCGTTCTCCGTCAGGGTAAAGACGCACTCCTCCTCCTCAATGAGGTCCTCGATGTCGATCTCGTCCTCCACGTCCTGAATTTCCGTCTTGCGGTCATCGCCGTACTTCTCGGCAATGGCGGACAGCTCCTCCTTCAGGATGGAGCGCACCAGAGCGTCGTCGGACAGCACCTTCAGGAAGTAGGCGATCTTCTCCTCC
>CAJMQD010000148.1 GCA_905215425.1 uncultured bacterium | reverse complement strand
CTTGAAATCAACAACATTTTAACGCAGTTAAAATGTTTGCAGCTTGTCAAAAAATGGTGAAACCATTTTTTGACAAGCTGGGCGGAGCGGGCCATTTGGTCCGCTCCGCTTTTTTATGTTTGGGCGGAGCGGCAGGAAACAATTGACAACGGCGGAGAACCTGCTATCATGGAAACAGATCATATAAAAAAGCAGATCAAATGTCTGCGGGAGGAAAACTATGGCTGTACTATCTGGGCTGAAGCCTGAATCTGTATTTAAGTACTTTGAGGCTCTGTGTTCCGTGCCCCACGGTAGCGGAAATACCAAGCAGATCAGCGACCTGTGCGTCAGCTACGCCAAGAAGCTGGGCCTGCGCTATCGCCAGGAGCCGTGCAACAACGTGATCATCTGGAAAGACGGCTCCGCCGGTTATGAGGACGCCGCCCCCATCATGCTCCAGGGACACATCGACATGGTGTGCGCCAAAACCGACGACTGCACCAAGGACATGGCCAAGGATGGCCTGGACCTGTGCACCGACGGAGAGTGGGTCTGGGCGGACAAGACCTCTCTGGGCGGAGATAACGGCATCGCCGTGGCCATGATCCTGGCGATCCTGGAGGACGAGACCCTGCCCCACCCCCCCATCGAGGCGGTATTTACGGTGGAAGAGGAAGTCGGTATGGACGGGGCCTTTGCCCTGGATTGCTCCGATCTGAAGAGCCGGAAGCTGCTGAACCTGGATTCGGAGGAGGAGGGCGTGTTTACCGTCTCCTGCGCCGGCGGACTGCGGCTGGACTGCGTTATGCCCGGCAAGGCACAGCCCCTGAAGGGGGAGACGGGCTATCACCTCACCTTGGCCGGCCTGCAGGGGGGGCACTCCGGCGGCGAGATCGACAAGGGCCGGGGCTCCGCCAATCAGCTGATGGGCCGCGTGCTCTACTCCGCCATGGAGAAGTTCCCCGGTCTGCGCCTGGCGGACATCCGGGGCGGCCGCTTCGACAACGTGATCTGCCCCCGGAACGAGGCCGAGGCCGCCATTCCCGTGGGGCAGGAGGCCGCCTTCGAGGTCTTTGTCCGGGAGTTCGACGCCATTCTGAAAAACGAGTATGCAGGCTGCGACGACGGAATCACTCTGACCTGTGAAAAGACGGAACTGGCTGCCGCTATGGACCAGGAGACCACCTCCCGGATGCTCCATGTGCTGCTGGCTCTGCCCCAGGGGGTGCAGGCCATGAACGTGGACTTCCCCGGACTGGTGCAGACTTCGTTGAATCTGGGCGTCATGTCTGTGGAAGAGGACGGACTGCATTTTGCCTTCTCGATTCGCTCCTGTATCGCCTCCCAGAAGGACATGATGGAGCAGCGCGTGCGCTCCGTCGTGGAGTACGCCGGGGGCACCGCCCACAAGCGCAGCTCCTACCCCGGCTGGCAGTATGCCAGACAGTCTCAGTTCCGGGACATGATCCTGCAGGCCTACCACGACACCACAGGGAAAGAGGGAGGCATTGCGGCCACCCACGGCGGTCTGGAGTGCGGCCTGTTCATCGAGAAGATGCCCGGCCTGGATGCGGTATCTATGGGCCCTGAGCTCCATGATGTCCACTCCGTGCGGGAGCGGCTGAATGTGCCCTCCACCCAGCGGACTTATGAACTGGTATGTGAGATCCTGAAGCGCAGCCGGTAAAACGGCTTCTGCCTGATTATGAATTCAAAAACTGCGCCCACCTTTGTTCGTGGGCGCAGTTTTTTGTGAAAGCAGGAGAAAAGGAAAAGCACTGAGGGGAAAGACCAATGTCATTCAGTTAAGAGAAACCTGTCATTCCGAGGCAGTGACCGATGTCACTGCCGTGGGAATCCGTATTCAAAACGTCAGAGAAAACGGATTGCCGCGCCAGTCTGCGGACTGGCTCGCAATGACAAAGCCCTTAACTTAATGACATTGGGGGAAAGACTGGACTTTTCCCGGCGGAGCCGTTATACTTTACACCACCATATTACGGACGAGAGGATCACTCTTATGTATCAGTTTTTGTGTATCTTTTTTATCTACGCCTTTCTGGGCTGGTGTACCGAGGTGAGCTATGCCGCCCTTCAGACGGGAAAGTTCGTCAACCGGGGCTTTCTGAACGGCCCGGTGTGTCCCATCTACGGCTTCGGGGTGGTTATCATCATCGCCTGTCTGACGCCGCTGAAAAAGAATCTGCTTCTGCTGTTTTTGGGGTCGGTGGTGCTGACCTCTCTGCTGGAGCTGGCAACAGGCTTTGTGCTGGAAAAGCTGTTCCATCAGCGGTGGTGGGACTACTCCAACGACCCATTCAACCTGGGGGGCTATATCTGCCTGAAGTTCTCCATCGCCTGGGGCTTTGCCTGCCTGTTCGTGGTGGATATCCTGCATCCTACGGTGAAGCTGCTCATCGCACTGATGCCGCGCACGGTGGGATGGGTACTGCTGGCGATATCTGCCGCATCCATGGCGGTGGACCTGGCCGCCACGGTGAGCACCATTGTTAAGGTGAACCGGAAGCTGGCCCGGATCGACCAGCTGGCCGCCAAGATCCGGGAGGCCTCCAACGAGTTTGGCGAGAATCTGGCCGACCGGGTGCTGGACGCAGCCGAGAAGGGCGGCGACTTTAAGGAGAGCATCCAGGACCTGAAGGAGGGTATGGAGGACTGGAGCGAGGACGTGCGCGACGGCCTGAAGGAGAACCTGGACGGCGCCAAGGAGGCCATTGCCCAGTACCGGATGGAGTCTGAGATGCAGAAGGCGGAGCGCATCCAGCGCCGCCAGGAACGCCGGCAGGAGCTGGAGCAGCTGTTTGAAAATCTGAAGTCCGAAATGGACGGCCGAGTGCTTGGGCAGGGCCGTCTGATGAAGGCATTCCCTCAGATGCGTTCCCTGAACCATAAGCAGGCGCTGGAGCGTCTGCGCCGCCACATCAGCCGCCGCTGAGGGCGGAAAGACGGTTGCCCTGAATGGGTACCCTGTGGTATAATCAGGAAAGAATTCACGGCCCTCTGGGCCTGGCGATCTCAGCATATATCTGCGGTACCCGCAGGATGGAACGGGTATGCCAAAGGTGAAAAGGAGTGAGAGCAATGAACGATTACATAATTGTGACCGATTCTTCTGCCGACTTGTCCACAGAGCTGGTGCAGGAGGCGGGAGTAGAGGTGCTGCCCCTGCGTTTTACCATCGAAGGCCAGACCAAATACAATTGGCCGGACAACCGGGAGATGGACCCCAAGGAGTTTTACAGCCGCCTGCGGGGGGGAGAAATGGCCACCACCGCCGCGGTAAATATGGACCAATATCTGACCATGCTGGAGCCTGTGCTTCAGGCGGGAAAGGATGTGCTGGTGCTGGCGTTCTCCTCCGGCTTGTCGGCCACCTCTGACAGCGCCCGCCTGGCGGGGGAAGAGCTGCGGGAGAAGTACCCGGGGCGCAAGCTGTTTGTTGTGGACACGCTGTGCGCCTCTATGGGAGAGGGCCTGCTGGTGTGGCACGCCGGGCAGCTGAAGAAGCAGGGAAAGACCATCGAGGAGGCCATGCAGGTGACCAATACGGCGGTGATGGAGGCTCTGGACGGTCTTCCGCCGGTGAAGGTACACTGCTCTCTGCTGGCGGAGGAGGCGATCCATGCGGCCCTGTGGGATTATGCAGAGAAGCACGGAATCAAGATCCAGGGTCTGGAAAAGCCCAAGTCTGATATCAGCGAGCACGATGAGGACGAGGAATATTAAGGAATGGGAAAAAAGGTAGTAGTAGGCATGTCCGGCGGCGTCGATTCTTCGGTCGCCGCCTGCCTTTTAAAGAAGCAGGGCTACGATGTGATCGGAGTGACCATGCAGATCTGGCAGGATGAGGATCCGGAGGAGACAGCGGAAAACGGGGGCTGCTGCGGCCTGACCGCCGTGGAGGACGCCCGGAAGGTGGCCTGGAGCCTGGGGATCCCGTATTATGTGATGAATTTCCGGAAGGAATTCAAGGCTGCGGTGATGGATTACTTTGTGGAAGAGTATCTTCACGG
>CAJMQD010000147.1 GCA_905215425.1 uncultured bacterium | reverse complement strand
CATTTATGCTTCAGACCACGTTCCAGAGCTTTTTTGTGGTGGCGGAGCGGCCCCGGTTGGGATTGGCCTTTACGGTGGCCTCCGGGCTGACCAACATGGTGGGGGACTATGTCTTCATCGCTGGGCTGAAGCTGGGAGTGACGGGGGCCGCCATGGCCACGGTGCTGGGTTATCTGGTGGGGGGGACCATTCCCTTCTTCCTGTTCCTCAGCGGACGGCTGCCCCTGCGTCTGACGGCCACCCGCCTATATCCTAAAGAGCTGCTGGAGGCCTGCGGCAACGGCTCCTCCGAGCTGATGAGCAACCTGTCCTCCTCCCTGGTGGGTATTCTGTACAACTGGCGGCTGATGGCGATGCTGGGGGAGCAGGGCGTGGCGGCCTACTCTGTCATGATGTATGTAGACTTTATTTGTCTGGCCACATTCTTTGGCTTTTCCATTGGAAGCGCTCCGGTGATCAGCTATCACCACGGGGCGGCGAACCACCGGGAGCTGCGCAGTATTTTCCAAAAGTGTATGGTGCTGGTGCTGGCGGCCTCCGGGATGATCGTGGTGCTGTCAGAGCTCATCAGCCGGCCGCTGTCTGCCGCCTTTGTGGCCTATGACAGCGAGCTGCTGGCCATGACAGTACATGGGTTCCGCCTGTTTGCTCTGTGTTACCTGTTCTGCGGGCTGAATGTGTTTGCCTCATCCTTTTTTACCGCCTTGTGCAACGGAGGCATTTCCGCGATGCTGTCCTTCAGCCGCACCCTGGTGCTTCGCGGCGGTATGGTGATTCTGCTCCCCCTGGCCCTGAAGACCGACGGCATCTGGCTGGCCGTGGTAGCCGCCGAGGGGATCGGGGCGGCAATGTCGCTGGCTGTGCTGTGGAAAAAACGAAAACAATACCATTACTTGTAAAATATACGGACAAATATTTTAATTTGATTAATTTTATCCGTCTGCCCTTTACAACATAGGGGTTTTGCAGTAAACTAAACCTATCATGCGGAGCAGGAGGGATGAAGATGAGCGAAGCGGAATTTACAAGAAAGTTCAGCCTTGGCGACCAGCGGGATATGGAGATCAAAGCCATCCTGTCCACGGTGTATCAGGCTCTGCAGGAGAAGGGCTATAATCCGATTAACCAGATCGTGGGCTATATCCTGTCAGAGGACCCTACGTATATCACCAACCACAACAACGCCCGGGCGCTGATCCGAAAAGTGGATCGGGATGAGTTGCTGCAGACGCTGGTGAAGTATTATCTGACCCACTGAAAAATTGCCGCTCCACAGCCCGCCGCACTGCGGCGGGCCGTTTTTTGTTGAGGAGGAGTTGTCTGTTGAAAATTTTGGTCAGTGCCTGTTTGCTGGGCGCCCCCTGCCGCTATGACGGAGCCTCCAAGGCCAATGCCGCCATAATGGCGCTTCAGGAGGGGTACACCCTGGTTCCTGTGTGTCCGGAGGTACTGGGCGGCCTGCCTACGCCGCGGCCGCCGGCGGAGCGGCAGGAGGATGGCAGGATCGTAAACCGGGCAGGCGTGGATGTGACGGCCCAGTATCAGTCCGGAGCGCAGGCGGCCCTGAAATTGGCCCGGCAGGAGGGCTGCACAATGGCAATTTTGAAGGCGAGATCTCCGAGCTGCGGCAAGGGGAAAATTTACGATGGGAGCTTTTCCGGAAAACTGGTCCCCGGGGATGGAGCTGCGGCACGCTGTCTGTCAGAGACCGGATTTCTTGTTCAGGACGAGGACGAAGCGAAGAACTATTTTAAGATGGGGGAAGAAAAAGAATGATTCGATTTGAGTGTGATTACGCAACAGGGGCCCATCCCCAGGTGCTGCGGGCCCTGGTGGAGACCAACGGCGCCGCCGTCCCCGGTTACGGGGAGGACACCTACTGGGAGGCCGCCCGACAGACCATCCGGGAGCTGTGTCAGGCGCCGGAGGCCATGGTACAGTTTATTCCAGGAGGGACCCAGGCTAATATGACGGTGATCGCCGCTGCCCTGCGGCCTTACGAGGGGGCGGTGTGCGCCGACAGCGGCCATATCAACTGCCACGAGACAGGGGCTGTGGAGGGGACCGGCCATAAGGTGCTGGCCCTGCCCGGGCGGGACGGAAAGCTGACGGCAGAGCAGGTGGACGAATTCTGCAAGAGTTACTATGACGATCCCACTGCGGAGCATATGGTCCGGCCCGGACTGGTGTATCTGTCTCAGCCCACCGAGCTGGGTACGGTATATACCCGAGAGGAACTGGAGGCCATGCGCAGAGTATCGGACCGCTGGGGCATGAAGCTGTTTGTGGACGGAGCTCGCCTGGCCTGCGCCCTGGCGGCCAGCGATGTGAAGCTGACAGATCTGGCGCAGCTCTGTGATGTGTTTTACATCGGCGGCACCAAGTGCGGGGCCATGTTTGGCGAGGCTGTGGTGATTTTAAACGAAGAACTGAAAATAGGCTTCCGGCACATGATCAAGCGCCAGGGCGGCATGATGGCCAAGGGTCGGCTGATGGGCGTACAGTTCGCTGCGTTGCTGGAGGACGGCCTATACTTCCGCCTGGGGCAGCAGATGGTGGAGCAGGCGGTGCGCCTGCGGGACGGGATTCGGGCGCTGGGCTATTCCCTGGCCGTGGAGTCCCCCACCAACCAGCAGTTCCCCATTCTGCCCGACCGGGTGTTGGAGAAGCTAAAGGATAAATATAGCTGGTCCGCCAAGGAAAAAGTGGACGGGGAACACACGGCAGTGCGGTTCTGCACATCCTGGTCCACAAAGGACGAGGAAATCGACGCCCTGCTGGCCGACCTGGCCCGGTTGAAGTAAATCCCCCCGGTTTTCCACCAGGGTGTGGAAAAATATGATCATATTCTATATGCCCCGCCCCATATTGGGAGCGGGGCATATAAAATACAGGGGAAATATAGGAAGATCTGCGACGGGACGAAGCAGGGACCATCCTGAGCGTGACTGTGTGCACCCGGTGGAAGGCGGGGCAGTTTTGAGAAAATGGGGGCGGCCCGCAGGGCCGCCCCCATTTTCTGTACAGAGAGAAAAATAAAGAGGGAGACAGACATTTTGTCTGTCTCCCTCTTCAAGGCAACAATCAATAGAACTTTTTGCGGTTCTTGCGGGCGGCCTCGGACTTCTTGCGGCGCTTGACGCTGGGGCTCTCGTAATGCTCGCGCTTACGGACCTCGGCCAGCACGCCAGACTTGGCGCAGCTACGCTTGAAACGCTTCAGGGCGCTCTCCAGAGACTCGTTTTCACGTACACGGACTTCCGACATTTATATTTCCCTCCCTCCGGCGCAGGGGGACATCCCCATCTGCGTAAGGGCCATTTTTATGGCTTTAACAGTGGTATTATACTTAGTTTTTTGCAATATGTCAAGCGGAGAATTTTAAACAACCTGTAAACAGGGGAAAAGAGTGTGAATCGTGCAGCCCACTCCAGCGGGGTGGGCTGCACGGAAGGGATCAGTATTACGCCATGGGCATGAAGATCAGGTTGACCAGACCGCCCATTACGACGATGGACATTACCCCCTCCAACCCCACAGCCAGCTTGGCGATCTTGGGCTCGGCCAATGCGGCGGCCCTCCCCACGGAGTTTACTCCGTGGGGGCCCCAATTTTTAAAATGCTCGGGCGAAGTGAATTCGCCCTGCGCAATTCTTCGCTGCGCTCAGAATTTACGCCCTGCCGGGCGCACCGCGCCTGTGCGCGGCCGTGGCCGCCTTACGCCTTGGGCTTGAAGATCAGGTTGACCAGGCGGCCCTTGACCACGATGGACTTCACCAGCTGCATCCCCTCGGCCAGCTTGGCGATCTTGGGCTCGGCCAGAGCGGCGGCCACGACGGTCTCGTCGTCGCTGCCGGTGGGGACGATGATGTTGGCCTTCAGCTTGCCGCCCACCTGTACCGCCATCTGGGTGGTGGCGGCGATGGTCTTGCTCTCGTCATAGGTGGGCCAGGGCTGCAGGCACACCTGACCGCCGTAGCCGGCCATCTCCCACAGCTCCTCGCACATATGGGGGGCG
>CAJMQD010000146.1 GCA_905215425.1 uncultured bacterium | reverse complement strand
AACCCTGACGGTTCCCTTTCCAACTATCCTTCCCTCCGAATCCTTTGGGCGGAAGCACTTTTTCGACAGACTAAAACCACCCTTTCCATCTGGAAAGGGTGGTTTTTATTTGTTGCATCAAGCTTATTCCGCCTCGTAAATCGCCTTCATGGCCTTGAACGTCATATAGCAGTCCAGCTTAGCCACTGTCTCGAAGGGGGCATGCATGGACAGAACGGGCACTCCGGCATCCAGGGTATCAATGTTCCGCTGGGCCATAAAGGCGGCCACGGTGCCGCCGCCGCCGGCATCCACCTTGCCTAACTCTGCCATCTGCCACAGCACATCGGCATTGTCCAGCACCCGGCGCACATAAGCCACCAACTCAGCGGAGGCATCAGAGGCCTCGGACTTGCCACGGGCACCGGTATACTTGCACAGACCCACGCCGCAGTTGATCAGGGCGCTGTTGCGCTTCTCGTACACCTCGGCAAAGTTGGGGTCGTAGGCCGCGGTCACGTCGGTGGACAGGCAGAAGGAGTTCTCATAGCACACCCGGGGCAGAACGCCCTGCGCAGCACACAGATCCGCCATAAAGGTGTCAAAGGCCTGGCTCTTCATTCCGGATACACCCTCAGAACCGATTTCTTCCTTATCTGCCAGCATACATACCGCCGTGCGGCTGGGGGTGCCCAGCTGCAGCAGAGCGGCCAGCGTTGCATACGCGCACACCCGGTCATCCTGGCCGTAAGAACCGATGAGAGAACGGTCAAAGCCCACATCGCTGGCTTTGAAATTAGGCACCGCACACAGCTCGGCGGAGATCAGGTCCTCCTCCACAATGCCATACTTGCGGTTGAGCAGCTCCAGAATCGCCAGCTTTACCCGCTCGCTGCCCTCGTCATCCTTCAGGGGGCGGCTGCCCACCAGAATGTTCAGGCTCTCGGCAGGAATTGCCTCGCCCAGAGGCTTCTTAGCCTGCTCCGCCCCCAGATGGGGCAGCAGATCGTTGATGGTAAAGACAGGGTCCTCCGGTCCATTGCCCACAGAGACTTTTACCGTCTCGCCGCTTTTTAAGGCCACCACACCGTGGAGCTCCAGGGGAATGGTCACCCACTGGTACTTACGGATGCCGCCATAATAGTGGGTCTTCAGGAAGGCCATATCATCCGTCTCGTACAGCGGAAGCTGCTTCAGATCCAAGCGAGGGGAGTCGATGTGGGCCGCGCCGATGTTCACGCCCTGCTCCAGCCCCTTTCTGCCGATCACCGCCAGCATGATGGACTTGCCCCGGTTGGAGAGATACACCTTGTCCCCAGCCTTCAGCTCCATGCCCCGCTCAAAGGCTTTAAAGCCTGCGGCCTGGACAAGAGAAATCGTGCGGTCCACACACTCGCGCTCCGTCTTGCCCGCATCCAGGAACTGCTTGTACCCGGTGCAGTAGGCCTCCATAGCCTCCTGCTCCGCACTGTCGATGCGGTCGTAGCCGTTCTTCTTCTCATAGATCAGGGAACGGCGCAGCTGCTCACCCCGGGCCATTTCCTTTTTCTCTTCCATAAATAGTTCCTCCTTATAAGATAATGGTCATAAAGAAATCTCTGGCTCTTGCTCCGAACTCTTCCGGTTTCTGACAGTCATTGATCAAAATATGGGCGCAGTGTTCCTGATAGAAGCTATCACTGTGCTGGGCCGCCACCCGGGCACGGGCGTACTCCTCCGAGATCCCCTCCCGGGCCATAATGCGGCGCACCCGGATTTCCGCCGGGGCCAGCACGGCAAGGGTGGTGTCGCACAGCTGATCGCAGCCGCTTTCAAACAGAGCATAGGCATCGATGGCGGCGGCGCGGCAGTTGTTCCGCTCCGCCTGCTCCAGGCGGCGGCGCAGCTCTGACACCACATGGAAATGGGCGATACGGTTCAGGTCATCCAACGCTTTCTTGTCGTGAAAGACCACCTTCCCCAGCTTTTTCCGGTCAAAGCGCCCATCCGCTCCGGTCATATCCCCAAATCGCTCCCGAAGCTCATTCTGCAACGTTTGATTGTTCTCCAGCAGCTCATGGTATACAGCATCCGCATCCAATACACAGCCCCCAAGCTTTTCCAGCTCATTCAGGGCCGTTGTCTTCCCGGCTCCTGTGGGGCCTGTGATCCCGATTACCGTCACTTCCGCTCACCTTCTGTTCTTCCGCTTATTTTAAACTTTTATAATTTGAAACCCTGCCGCCTTGTTCAGGCGGTTGGCGATGGCCAATCCGATCCCCTCCGTATCCGGACACTGGGCCCAGATGGCGGACACCTGGGTGTGGTCGAAGGATCGCAGGGCGTCGAAAATGTGCCGGGCCTGCTCCTCCTTGTCCCCCGCCGGACCCAAGTCCATAACGGGCCTCGTCCCGGTACGGCTCGTGAACAGGGGCATGAACTCGTCAAAGCAGATCACACCGTCCGCAGGCGCGGCGTGAGCGGCGATATACTCCGCCGCTGTTTTCGGGTCGCCGGACACCACAGTCACTGGGGCCTTGGGGGCATAGTGGCGATACTTCATGCCGGGAGCCTTGGGCTTCTCCCCGGCGCTCAGCAGGCGGGTCACGGCCGGGTCTACGTCTACCGGCCCCAAAACGGCCCGCAGCTGCTCCAGACTGATCCCTCCTGGCCGCAGCAGGCGGGGCGGAGTGCAGGTCAGGTCGATGATCGTAGACTCCACCCCCACAGAGCAAGGGCCGCCGTCCACAATGGCGTCGATCTTACCGTCCATATCCTCCCGCATATGGTCCGCAGTGGTGGGGCTGGGCCGCCCTGACGTATTTCCGGAGGGCGCCGCGATGGGCACATCCGCCAGGCGGATCAGCTTGTGACACATAGGGTGGGAGGGGCAGCGCATCCCCACCGTGTCCAGTCCGGCGGTCACTGCGTCGGGCACCATGTCCTTTCGGGGCAAAATCATGGTCATGGGGCCGGGCCAGTATGCCTCAGCCAGCTTGTAAGCTGTCAAGGGAATATCCTTGCAGTACCGCTCCAGCCAAGACACATCCGCGATATGCAGAATCAGCGGGTTGTCCTGCGGACGGCCTTTCGCCGCAAAGATATGAGACACCGCCTCCGCATCCAGCCCGTTGGCCCCAAGGCCGTAAACGGTCTCCGTCGGGATGCCCACCAGACCGCCCCGGCGGATGATCTCTGCCGCCAGGGGCAAATCCGTCTGCGTTAAATACTTCGTCTCCACGTCAGTTCTTCCCGTCCTTTGCTGTAATCAAGGCATAGAGCTGCTGGGGGTCAGACACCAAAAAGTCGGCGTCCTCCTCTTCAAGCTCCGCCTGAGTGCGGAAGCCCCACAGCACTCCGCAGCCGGACAATCCGCCGTTCTTCGCGGTGCGGATGTCCACGTTGCTGTCCCCTACGAACAGCGTATTCTGCGCTTCGGCGCCAAGGCGCTTCATCAGGCGATGGAGCAGCGCAGGGTCCGGCTTGACCGGAAGGTCAGGCAGGGCCCCCTGGACGATGGTGAACAGGCCCGGGTAATAGCGCTCTACCACAGGACCCGCCAGCGCGTCCGCCTTATTGGACAGCACCGCCGTCACAATCCCCGCCTCGTCCAAACGGCGGATCAGATCCACCATGCCCGGATAGGCCGCAGTCTTGTCCTCTTTATGGGCGTCATACCGGGCGGAGAACTCCGCAAGCACCTGCTTCAGGGTCTCGGGGTCCCGGTGCTCGGCGGGCGTAAAGCGCTCTACCAGCTTTGGGATGCCGTTGCCCACCATATAGCGATATTCTTTTATCGTATGGACCGGCCATCCGTGCTGCTGGCAGACCCAGTTGCCCGCATCTGCCAGATCGTCAATGGTATTCAGCAGCGTCCCGTCCAAATCGAAAATCACCCAACGATACATCTCTGCCGCTCCCTTATTCGTACAGCCCGATCTCCATACCACCGATCTCGATGATGGTATCCTTGGCAAATCCGGCCCGCTGGAGATAGGCCTTCACCGCCATCTGGGCGTACTTAGGATTGACCCGCTCGTCCTCCAGCTCCAAATCGATCCGG